>CAXBHV010000117.1:0-10474 GCA_963974855.1 uncultured Rhodopirellula sp.
CTCGGCCCACCCGTCCTTGTGTGACGCTCGCTCGGTTCGCGACATGATTGGCCGGAGCAGATGTTCGACGCTCCCACGGGCCAACTTGGCTTGATCGGATTTCGTATGTCCTTTCCGCAGCTCGCTTTCCAGTGACTGAAAGGCTACTTCACACTTTTCCCGCTTTTTCTTGGCTCGATTGTCTCCCCCATAAAGAAACTCGATCAATTCAAAGAACTGCGAACGGTGCGAAGTCCCATTGTCCTCTTCCCATCGCCGAGAAAATAATTGATAGGGCGTGGCCGACAACATCAGAAGTGCTGGCGGGTGTGCCGTGTCATCGCCGCGAAGACGACCGATAACGCGACGCTCGGTATCATTCAGTTTCGGATTCAAGAGATCGCGAAACTTTTGAAACTCATCGAAGATCACCAAGTCAGGTTGAATCCGCTCGATTGTGCTGGCCGCCAATGCGTTCCGCATGTGGGAAATCAGAACCAATTCAGCATCGTCTGTTTCGAGCGTTCTCAGATGGGCCAGTAACTGCTGACGTGGTTCCAACTTAAACTCTTTACGCACCGACGCCAGAAACGCTTGCTGGAGCGAACTGCTCGATGCAACAACACGTTGCTTTTTTACAGCTTCTTTCCAATATGTTTTCGCTCCTTGGCGGAAAACCGTCCTACCCCATTCCTCCTTTCTAAACATTCCGGGCCAAAGCTTCTCAACCAAAGCATGAACAAGTGCCCTTTCTTCCTTCCTCCCATCACGACGTCGATTCTTCCGAACGGGTACCGATGTATCAGGCGTCAACGAGTACAGATGCAATTTTGAATGAGTAGGCTGGTTTACCTCCGTGATCAACGAAAGGCGATCGACGCGGCAAAAGGCCGTTGCTCGCTCAGTCTCTGGCAAGACTTTCAGCAGACTGTCTTGGTTTTGACCTCGAATCGCGAGGTTGCTGCAGACGTAAATGACGCGGAGCGGTCGATTCAACGAATCCATCATTTGACGAATGACTTCACGAGCCACGATCGTTTTCCCTAAACCGACTTCATCGGCAACCAAGAATCGCCGGCGCTGTCGCTTGCTACGAAACGCTCTTGTCACCGCTTTAACGGTAGCGACTTGAAACGGCTTCGCATTAGTCATCGACTCGCCACCATCTCGGCCCGAACGATTGACCAAACCTGCTCAAAATCGGTTACGACCCTTCGCTCTTCGTCAGTGATTTCAGATGGATCTCGTTGTCGATAGAGTTCTAAGTAGTACTTGGCTTTCCGATCGACCTCGTGCAGGCTCGCTGGATCGCGTCCCCATGCCTTCAAAATTTCCTCCAGCGTTGGCGACCACCAAGCCGGTCCCTGATCACCCGCACGACGCGTGTTCTTCCTAGATCCGTCCCAATTGCCACCGCCGTCACCAGGTGCAGTTCCGACAAGCAATGACCTGAGCCACTGCAAGAAAGTTCGCGGATCCAGGTATCTCGACAGTGCTTGCCGGTCACGATCAACACCCGGCGGCGGGTCCATTGGCGCACGCTGTAACCAAACCGTTTCCCGGTCTGCCAATCTCAATCGACACGCCAACAGCTCAGTGACATCGCTTGGCGAAACGGTTGGTAAACGCAATTTTTTTGTCTCGCGAGGCCAAAACGTCCACGGACCTGAAAGTGATGCGACTTCCAATTGAATTTCATTGTCAAGCGGATTCGGATCGGCGGCGGCCGTCAACACTGGCATCGAATCGTCGAAAGTCTGCAAAACACTCCACGCGGCTGCGACTTGCGTTCTCGCCAGATCCAATCGCTCTTGCTCTTCGTCGACCTCTGGCGGGTCCATCAATTCGCTAGGTTGAACCGTGGTCGCTGATTGATTGATAAACGCCATCACGCCCGCGAACACTTCCGGTGTGATCACGGTTTTCGCGATGACCTCCGCGTTTGGCCCTTTCCACCCGCGACCCGTCGCATTGGCACTGCCCACCCACATTGTGGTACCCACTTCATGTTCGGCAACGACCACCTTCGCGTGTAATCCTCGCGGTTCTGGTTCCTCGTCTTCAGAGTCATCCGCAAAGTCTGTGCTTTCCGCAGCCGACGTGGCTTCGTCGGAATCGGGCGAAGCCATCATCAACAAGTCTTGAAAACCATCGAGCGGCTTCCCTGTCTTACCTGCAGGAGATCGACGGACTCATTGACGAATCGCAACAAACGAAGTTAGCGGGTAAATGGTCGATCGATCTAACCTACGCGTCAGAGATCGGTCTCGAGTACACGTTCTACCCAATTGCCAAAATTTCGCAGGAAAAATCGTTGCTCCGTATCGGCTCAGAGCAAGCGCCAGAGCACGACGTGCGGTTCCTTGCTCGCGGGTTTACATTCGATCAAGGCTCGAAGGTAACTGCCTTTTATCGTGTCGATCGAAGTAGCACGTCGGCAACCGCGTTTGGAATGGCCATGCTCGTTGTCGACCAAAAGCAACAATCGATGAAGGGGTACTTCGTCGGCAATCACTCAGACTTCCCGGACGAACCAATCCGGGGTGAGATTATAATGTCGCGGGCATAGGACGATTGCGATCCAGTGCGACCGGTCAGGTTCATCCGAGTACGTTCAGAATATTCTGAACCATGCCTGACATATCGGGCTCCTTTGAGAAGTCCAACCAAAGAACGTTTTTAGCACCCGCCACAGCGTGGTCGACATCATCTCGGCCATAGGACAGTGGCTCAAAGATAGGACGCAATTCATCGTCTTCTCGCCCGTTAGGTTCGTGACGGCACGATTTCCGAATGGCGCAAGCGACACAACACTCGCGTTGAATTTCATCGAACATCTTTTCGACATTCGGGATGACGTTCGACCGGATATAGGAGTGACTGCCATCGGTCATGAAAATCATTGTGTGTTTTCGGCGGTTCATCTTGTGAATCGATTGTAAGTGACGGATCATTGCTCCGGCACGAAACCCACCGCCACCGATGGGATTGATTCCATCAATCGACCGTGACACTTTCAGTAAGCGAACGTTTCGGGGTCCAGTGTCGATGCCACCGTAAATATCAACCGTGACCTTTCGCGCGCGTTGATAATTTACCAGCCACTTAGTCAGCGACTTCGCGACCTGAATCGGGGGTTGATCGGCGAGCCACGGGCGTAGAACCTCCATCGAAACACTGAGATCGATAACCACCGAAATCGTGCCCGATGTTGATGATTGACTGGTATCGATTCGGTCGGGTTCATTCTCGAACCCCGCAACCCAATCCGCGTAGTACTCAGCCAGAAAATCTTCGTCAATTTCACCTTCTTCAGCCGGCCGCGGATTCGATATCGACAAACTGTCGTTCCGAAATCGCAAATTCGGCATTCTGGGCTGATTCATGGGCAGCGTCGCCTCATCGACCAGCATGGACTCGAAAGGCTGGATTGAGACGTAAGCGAAATCCGGTACGAGCACGCCATCCGCCATTAATTCTGGGTGCCACTGTCCGCCGGGCGCTACTTCATACTCAGTCTCATCAACGAGATCGGTTGAGCGGGAGGCTGCGTTTTCATCTCGCAGGATGCGATTGACAATTTCAAGAACAAGCGGGGGATGATCTGAGATGGCGAGCATTACTACGGAAGAGAAGAGCGGCAAGACTTACTACCGACTCAGGGTTACTGTGGGCAGTAAGGTCCATCGAATCAATCTTGGATTCGGCCATAGCCGAAGGGCACTGAACAAGCTCGTGGACTACACAAGCGATTTGGAGGCTCTGCTTAAGCTTGGCGAGAAACCGGATGTCAGTTTAATGTCCGAACTGAACGACAAGTATTCTTCTGAGTTGCTCGACAAGCTTTCTAAGATCGGATTGATTGCGAAGGCTGCACCGAAGCTTGAGAAGTTCTTGACGGACTACATCGACAGCAAGAGCAACGTGGGTGAACACGCGATCTACAAGATGAACAACACGAAGCGGTTGTTTGTGAGCTTCTTCGGTGATGTTCGCATTGGGACGATTTCCAGTGGCAGCATTGAAGACTACAGGCAAGATCGCTTGATACTTGCCAAAAAATCAACGCTTGATGCTGAAATCAAACACGGCAAGCAGTTCTTTGCTTACGGTGTCAGCAAGGGCTATCTTGCTGAGAATCCTTTTGCTCAATTCAAAGTCGGCTCGCAGGTTGACTATGAGCGGCGGGTCATCCTCGATACGGCAATGCTGACTGATATCGTGAACAAAACGACTGACAAGCGGTGGCAGGTTTTCTTGGGGCTGGTTCGCTGGACGGGTTGCAGGCAGTCAGAGGCTCTATTGCTCAAGTGGTCAGATATCCTGTGGGACGTTGGCCGTGTCAGAATGCCATCGTCCAAAACGAAGCACATGGGCAAACCGTACCGAGAGGTTCCGTTGTTTCCTGAACTGTATCCATTCTTGCTCGAAGCATCCGAGAACGCTCCTGACGGCTCGATCTACGTCGTCGATGGGATCGTAAAGCCTGGGCAGCGTAGCGGCAGGCTGGGCAAGAACATGGGCAAGCCTTTTCAGTCACTTATTAAGCAGCTCGGGTATGAACCCTGGGCAAAGCCTTTTCAAAATATCCGAGTGACCAGAGAGAACGAGCTAATCGGCCAAGGGCACCCTGCTCACGTCGTTCAGCGGTGGTTGGGCCACAGCTCGAAAGTTTCCGAGAAGCACTACTTGGGAGTGTCTGACAACGATTTTGCCAAGGCATTGAAACCGGCTGGTGGCCAGATAGTGGTCGGCAAGCAAAAGCAGTCCGATGCAGAGAAGTGCAACGAATTAGAAAAGCCCGCTAAAACGCGAGCATTGCACAACCGTGCACCCCTTTGCGATTGTTCGCAAAAGGGGCTAGCTCCCCCGACAGGACTCGAACCTGTGACAAGCGGATTAACAGTCCGCTGCTCTACCAACTGAGCTACAGGGGATTTTTTAAGTGGCTCCTTTGCGGAATCACTTAGACTTTCTTTCTCGGCAATTCCTTGCCGTTGACTCTCTTAATTTGCCGAAAATTTACTGAAACTACCCTGCCGTGGCAAGGGCGGGGACGACAGAAATTGACTCAAGACCGCTTTTTTCCGTTACACCGCTGATTCTGCGAAAACTGATGCCAGTTCGTCGCCTTTTATTGAACGAAATGCTGCCCCTTGATCGCTTCAGACCGACTCTCGCGGCGAATTTTGAGAAAAGGGAGAGGACCCGACATCTTTCGCTACCCGTTTGAATTGAGCCACCTGATCGCGGAGAGGTTCGGACTGGAGTGGCGCCTGTGAGGGCCGGAGAGAGGTTGCGAGAGGCTGGGCGGGCCCAAGGGGGAATCGGGGTGGGCGGCCGACAGGTTGAAAACCTATCCCACGTGGCTGGCGAAAGTCTTGACGAGTATCGCTACGGGGAGGCGGTGAGCGGACGTTTGGTGGGGGACGTCGGGAGGGCCGATGACAGGTTGAAAACCTATCCCACGTGGATGGACGAAAGTCTTGACGAGTATCGCTACGGGGTTCTGCGATTAGTCTTCGAGCGGGTTGTCGCCCTTGATCTTGATCATCGTTACTTCGTTGCCAATGTCGTTGTAATACACCTCGCTCATCACTTCGCCGATTAGCAACACTCCGCGGCCACCGGGCACTTCCAGAAGGCACTCTTGGCGTGGATCGGGGACTTTTGTGGGGTCAAACCCGTCGCCCTGGTCGCGAATCCGAATCATCACCCGCTCGTCACAGCACGTCATCTCGACTTCGACCGTCTTGTCGCGAGCGTTGCGGTTGCCGTGACGCACGGCGTTGACGATCGCTTCTTCGTACGCCAATTGCACGCGAAACAGATCCGTCGCAGGCCACTCACGCTGGCTCATCTCTTGAATCAGATCTTCGACTAAGTCGCTGCCAATCCGCGTGTCACTGGGGATCGTGTGTCGCTGCGTCCAGGAAGGACCGTGGTTGGTGCCCATGACAGGTGTCTCTTTTCGCACGTGTTCGGAACTCACGTTGTTTGGGACGAATAAGGGGTGGTTGCTGAATTGATCACCGCGTGCCTTTTGTACTTATCGCATTGCGGCCGGAAATACCTGCAGCGTTTTATCGACTCTCGCTCAGCGAAACTCCCGCTACAAGCTCCTTTCGTGTCGCAAAAGTCGCCGATGATATCGCTATCGGCCGATGTCATATTCGATCTGGCGTTTTTCGTAAACAGCATTCCAAACGTATCCCCCCCGAACTTCGCGTTCACCCGTTTGCATGCAAATCAATCACCGCTGCTGCATTAAGGCTCAATTAATGAGCACCATGCAGTAATTCATCGGTGTTTTCCCGTTTGCACTTGGCGATGCTGTTGCATGCGTTTTATCGGGACAGCCTGCGACAAAATGCTCGGCTCACCGCAAATTCATCCAGTTCCGATGAAATATTCATCCGCTGTATTCGCGTCAAGCAAATGGCATACCTGTCACAGCCTATAGACTTTGCGGTTTTGGGGAGGGGGCAAGCGGATGACAGGGGAGCCGATGACAGGTTGGAAACCTATCCCACTTGGAGTGGACGAAACTCTTGGCGAGTTTCGCTACGGGGGAAGGTTGATGTTGGGGGGAGCCGATGACAGGTTGGAAACCTATCCCACTTGGCGCGGACGAAACTCTTGGCGAGTTTCGCTACGGGGGAAGGTTGATGTTGGGGGAGGGCTGATGACAGGTTGGAAACCTGTCCCACATGGAGTGGACGAAACTCTTGACGAGTTTCGCTACGGGGGAAGTTCAAAGCAGGGAGGGCTGATGACAGGCTGGAAGCCTATCCCACATTTTTGCGGCGGCGGTACCATGCTACCCCCATGACAGCGAACACTGGGAGACTGACGATCCCGATCGCTTGTCCCCAGGCACTTGAGAGCACGATTTTGTTGAGCAGCGCATCATGCTCGCCGGGCGACTTGGGAATTTGACCTGTGTACTCAGCCACGTGATGCAGCAGACTGACGGCCAGAGAGGCAGTCGGAATCTCTTTGTGACAGGCAATACAGGTTCCTTCGCGGCTGATCCGGTCGAGCTCGTCCTTGTTGAACGCGCGCGACAACTGGAAGTGATGCCCCACCGTGGCAACCTGTTGCCCTTCGCTGTCGACAATCTGAGACCAGTCGTGGTCGAGGTTTTCGATCGCTGCCATCTGAGCCTGCGACTGCTTGGGCAGGATCGTGCCGTCGATCGATTGCAGATCGACAACGTGCTGTTCATTCCAAGGCCGCGTGGAACTGATCCCCAGCCCAAGTGCTTTATTGGATGCGTGACACGATTCGCACGAACGCGCGTTCTTGGTGATCGTATGCGGCTGAGTCGGGCTCATGTCGATCGATAACTGGCCATCCTCGCCGCTGCCTTCGCTGTACGCTTCGGTCTTAAAAATATGGTTGAGCATCAGCGGCTTGCCGTCTTCACCGATCACGGTGACGGAAGTCTGGCAACCGGGTGCCAGTGGACTGACACGTCCTTCGCCATTGATCCCCAACATCGGTTCTTCCCAGCGTTCGTAGCTGCGACTCTCGCTGACCTTTCCGGGGATGATCGTATCGAATCCCTCTTCACCTCGATCGGCTCGGTGCTCGTCTTCGCCATGCAGACGCCCGGCGGCAACCCAGTCAAACCCTTGTTTGGATTCGTTGCACTCGGGACATTTGTCCTTCTGCGTGAAGTCGATTTTGACGTGGCAGCCGTAACACTGGGGCGTCCAAGAGGCATGGCAGGAATAACACTCCATCTGCTGCAGATGTGAAGTCACGCCTTGCATCGCTACACGGCCACGCTCGCTGATCTTGTTTTCTTGCATCAACGTCTTGAGCGGCTTCATGCGAATGTCGGCACCGGCAGCGGTGTAGACAATGATCTCGTCGCCATCGCGGACGACATTTTCATAAGGGTTACCGCGAGCGGTTAATAAAAACCCGTCACGTTTGTCGACTTCGGCGCCTTGCAGCGTGTGTGGCAGCGGCGTGTCGGTCATTCCTCGCGGTTCGCCAGTTGCAGGCGATTCATCGAACTCGTCCATGAACCCGAGCGGCAAATCCCAGGGGAATTGATCGGGCGTGCCATGGCAATCGGAGCACTCAATCTGTACCGCGGCCAAGTTCGCCCCGGCAAGAAAACCGTCACCATGCACATCGAGCGAGGTGTGGCAGTCTTGGCAAGTCATTCCTTTTTGGTAGTGAATGTCTTGTTCCATCGCGATGTAATGTTTTGTATGCAGCTTGGGTTGGTCGCCGCCATCTTCGGCGTACGGCGAATGAAACGGTGTCTCCATCAGTCCTTGGAACGACACACCGATACGTTTGCCACGGTCGTGACATGTCGTACACGTTTCCACGGGGATCCCGCTGTAGGTTGTGCCATGAACGGTGACTTTGGCATCACGAGTGCCTTGAATCGAATGTACTAGGGCGTGCCCCGGTTCATCGTGCGGTATCGATTTATCGTCGCCTTCGTAAAGACCTTCGTTGCCATAGGGTACGTGGCACGACGAACATCCCATGCCGCGAAAATCGCCTCGCTCTTGTCGCCCTTTGACCGCGTGATGACAGCGTTGGCATTCTTGACGAATGTAGGTGAACGCAGCAAGCGATGGATCTTGTTCCAGTCGACTGAGTTCATCGCGTTTGAGTGCATCGGGAAGCGGTTCGTGGCGATCGACGAAAACGTTTGGCTCTTTCTCTTTTAGCACCGCCATGTACTTGCGATAGGCATCGGTACCAAGTCGCTCGCTCGGGTCGGCCGGATTTTCGACCGCGTAGTTTGCCCATTTATGTTCGTAACCGGTTAGCGATCCAAACGCCCAGCAGACGCCTTGGATCTTGCCCGCCTCGGTCATCATCAAACTCTGCCACTGGACTCGGACTTGATCCTCGTGACATTGGCCACATGTTTCTGAGTTCACCCAAGGGCTGCTTGGTTGCGGGTAGAAGTTGTCGCCACCATGAGCTTTCTCCTTGTCAACTTTTTCCGTTGGGTCACCGTTGTGACAGACAACACAGCCGGCCGGATCGCCCAACGCTTCGCCTCGCTGCATGATCTGGTTGAGCATCTCCGAGCCGATCTCACGAATTGGTTCGACTTCGGAGTGACATGCCATGCAACCCGAATGGGCAGCGGCCGGGAAATGATCCAGCAGCCGATCGGCGAAACAGCGGGGCGCGACTACAAAGCAAACGCACGCGACTGAGAGAGCCACCGCAGCGGTCTGGAACCGAGTGAAGGTGGAAAGCAACATGAAGCAAGAGCTTGAAAAGTAGATTTGAATCGATGAGCGGCGGATTATGACAGATAAGCGTAAACGGTTCGCCCCAGACTTTCGGATAATAGACGAAATACTTCGGTTATCGAACTCTTAACCGATGCGGGAACCCGCAAATTAGAGCTGTCGTGTTTCTGCATGCCGTACGTCCGATTGACACTCGTACAGCCCTGAGTGGCGCCAGCGGCAAATCACGCAGCTTGGTACGAGATTCGCAAACTCGTTGAATCGATCAATTGTAAAACGGAGCACGAGCAACGCGGGCAGTAGCCGCAATACGTCATGGCCGACAAAACGCGTCGCGACGCCAACGCACAAGCGACCACCGCGGACGCAGTGACACTCGGTGTGCATTCACTGTATCGATGTCAAAGTCCACCGCTTAATTCAATCAGGAAAATAAACGATGAAGACTCAAACCTCGCCGACAGCGCAAGACCTTATGAATCGCGATGTTCGGACCATCGCCCCCGACATGCATTTGGTCGACATCGTCGCATTTCTACAAAAGCACAAACTATCCAACGCACCGGTAACTCAAAAGGAAGGGAATCAGCAACGCTTGTTGGGCTTTATCTCGGAGGGAGATTGTCTGGAGTGCTTGGCAAACGAATTGTTTTACGGCAACCCGAGCCCGGTGCAGACGGCTGAAACGATCATGAAAAGGCATCCAACATGTGTGACGCCTGCGACCGACATTTTCACGCTGACATCGATCTTCATGAGTCACCAATTCCGGCACTTGCCGGTAGTCGAGGGGCCGATGCTGATCGGCATTGTCAGCCGTCGCGACATTCTAAGATCGCTCGACAAGTACTATCGTAAGTGGTCAGAAACTCGCGATCACGAGCGATTCCCGGTGGACATGCGCGAGATCATGAATCTTCGATTTTTGGTCGGGAAATAGTCAGGCGATTGGATTCGATTTTGAGACAAGGGGGCACACCCAGAGCATCGAACTTCGCACACAGTGTGTGCACCACCGCGCGACTCGTTTTCGCGATTTGGCTGTTTTTGCGATAGGGTTGAATAAATTAATAACAGAGAGTGAACTGTGGACCGTAGGGCATCGGGAAGAGTGGAGATCCCCCGACGCATCTGAGAGTGTCCAAGTTCAAAAAAACGCCCCATGAGCGAGGGTATCCAGTACCCGAACGAGCATTCTTCCGGTTAACTCTGCAGTTACCGCTTCGCAGAAGAATGAGTGCTGAATAAGTCAT
>CAXBHV010000118.1:0-10464 GCA_963974855.1 uncultured Rhodopirellula sp.
TGCTCGCGGTAGTGGCAGGTCTTTGCCTGATCACGACCACGCTCGCGTATGTATCCACTTACTTTTCCCTTCCTTGGGTGTCGGTCATCGGAGTGATACTCGCACTCGGTCTTTTGATTTTGACTCGCTCGTTTGGTCACGCCGAATCGAAGTTAGTAGTCACGCGAGCGTTTCATTTTTTCCACTCATTTTCCACCTCGCCCAATATTTGCGAATCAGAAAAACAGCACCGCAAGCATGCCCTTCAGGGTTCGGGATCATGGGAGACCGTTTGGGAGCCCATCGTTGAACTCGCTCAGTCACACGAGCTTGCGAGCATCAAGATTGATTTAAACCTAGCATGGTTGCATGAAGGCTATCATGCGTCATGGCACAGCGTTCGTTTGCCTGAAAAGGCCCATCAGTTAACAATGTGTGTCCCCTTGTTCACGCGTCGCACCAAAGATGGCAGTGAGTTGGTCATCGGGCGACTTGAGCTAGTTGCGTCTGCAAAATCACCTCAGATCTACGCACATATTGCTGGATTCATTGAGCAACTAAGCGAACTTAATCCACAAATTGACCACGTGATCGAATCACTTGAAAAAGCCTCCGATTCCGAACCTGGAGCATTCTTCTGGCCTAAGCCGAAGGGGGTGGTGACTCATGCAGAGCAAGTAACCGAAGATTCTTCGAACACTCCGGCTCTAAGTTCACGTTAGGATCAATTCACGTTAGGGTCCTGGATCGTCAAATCAGTTCTTTCGTCAGAACTGTCAGAGACCGCTGCTGCCGTGAAAAGTTGGGTTGCGTTTTCTAAGCTGCGGTTGTCGCTGGCCGCCAGATGGATCATCTTGCATGACTGTCTTCTATTTCTCATGCTGGTTGTGGCCAACGTTGATTGATTGCGAAGGCGGAAAGCACATTTCCTGCGACTACTCATTTCTTAACCATCGATGCCGATCTTACCTCAAGAACCTGATTGTTTTCCCGAGGATTTGCTGAGCCACCCCACGGCAAACTCCAGGCAATGGTGGTTGATGTACACCAAATCGCGACAGGAGAAGCAGCTAATGCGGCATCTCCTGAAGCATGAGATTTGGCATTATGGGCCACTCATTCCTCAGCGAAAACGATCCCCCGCAGGGCGGATGCGGACATCCTATGTCCCATTGTTCAGCAATTATGTATTCGTCTGTGGTGACAGCGACGAGGCTCGCTATCAGGCAATTTGCAGTGGATGCATTCAAAAAGCGGCGGAAATCACGGACGTCGATGAATTTGTTGCCGATCTAAAGCAGATACATGACCTAATCAAGCTTGGCGTTCCAATGACGATCGAAAGTCGTCTCGAACCGGGGCAGAACGTGCGAATTCGCAGCGGTTCCTTTGCGGGATACGAAGGAACGATCCTGCGACGTGAACAGGAAACCCGTCTATTGGTTTGCGTGCGATTTATGGAACAAGGCGTCAGTGTCAAACTGGAAGACTGCCAACTGGAGCTGATTGCATGAAGTCGGCATTAATCACTGGAATTACTGGCCAAGATGGCTCTTATTTGACGGAATGGCTACTCGGCAAGGGGTATACGGTTCACGGACTCGTGCGGCGCAGCAGCACAACCCAGCGAACTCGGCTTGATCATCTCTTTCACGATGCTTCGATTTACAACCATCGCCTTTTTTTACATTACGCGGATCTCGATGACGCGACGACCATTCGGCGAATTCTAACTCGCACGCGGCCGGACGAGGTTTATCACTTAGCAGGCCAAAGTCACGTGGGTGCCAGTTTCGAAATCCCCGAAACCACTTGCCAATTCACAGCGATGGGGACGTTGAAACTGCTCGAAATATTGCGAGACCTTGATAAACGCCCTCGATTTGTCCACATCAGTAGCAGCGAGATATTTGGGCGTCCACTCGAGTCGCCGCAAAATGAAATGACCGCGATGCGCCCGGTCACTCCCTATGGGGTTGCCAAGGCATTCGCGACTCAAATGGTGACACTCTATCGCGAGTCGTTTGGTTTGTTTGCTTGCAACGCAATTTGTTACAACCACGAGTCACCACGACGTGGTGAATCGTTTGTCACACGCAAAATCACTCGTGCTGCGGCCGCGATTTCACTGAAACAACAAGACGAATTAGTTCTTGGTTCACTTGATACCGTACGTGACTGGGGATATGCACCCGACTATGTCCAGGGCATGTGGTTGATGCTTCAACAAGATACTGCGGACGATTTCATCCTCGCCACTGGAACTCAGCACACCGTCGAAAACTTCTTGGAAGCTGCATTTAATGCTGTCGACCTCGATTGGCGATCGTTTGTTCGTCAGGACAAAGCGTTTATGCGTCCGTCCGAAGTCCAGCGGCTGATTGGCGATCCATCCAAAGCCTTGCATCAATTAAATTGGAAAGCACAGGTCACACTTCCTGAGCTTGCCAAACAAATGGTGGAACACGACCGGACACGTTTGTTGGCGAAAGGCGATAAATGTAACTAGTCGTTCGTTCGCAAACGTTGCGGCGTTAAACTACAAACGTTGCTGTGAATGCCATTACGTCGGCGGCATCCTAACGTTCAAAATATGTACTTGCTTCTATTAATCGATCCTCCATTCCCTCGCACAGCCTCTTGAATCACATGAAGATATGTTGCATTGGCGCCGGCTATGTCGGTGGACCTACGATGGCAATGATTGCTAAACAGTGTCCTGAGATCCCGGTTCACGTTGTCGACCTGAACCAAGCACGGATTGATGCTTGGAACTCTGATGAATTGCCGGTTTATGAACCTGGATTAGATGAAGTGGTTCGTGAAGCTCGCGGCCGCAATCTCACGTTTTCCACGAACGTCGATGAAGCAATCGCAGAAGCCGATATCATTTTTATCGCCGTAAATACTCCAACCAAACATTTTGGAGTTGGGGCGGGTCGCGCCGCGAATCTTGAATTCATCGAGAAATGTGCCCGCCAAATTGCTAAAGTTTCGAAGGGACACAAGATTGTTGTCGAAAAATCGACACTTCCTGTACGTACCGCCGAGGCGGTCAAACGCATCCTTTCGTCGTCCAGCAACGGCGCGACTTTTGACGTACTAAGCAACCCCGAATTCCTCGCCGAAGGCACCGCAGTCGAAGACTTGCTTGATCCTGATCGCGTACTGATTGGCGGCGAATCCAAGGCGGCTATCAAAGCATTGGCAGATGTTTACGCGAAATGGGTACCTCGTGAAAAGATCCTGACGACGAATCTATGGAGTAGCGAACTTTCCAAATTGACCGCCAACGCTTTCTTGGCTCAACGTGTCTCGAGCATCAATGCGATTTCAGCATTATGCGAAGCAACCGAAGCCGACATCGATGAAGTTTCCAAAGCAATTGGCACCGACTCGAGAATCGGTCCGAAATTTTTAAAGGCATCCGTTGGTTTTGGAGGCAGCTGTTTCCAGAAAGACATATTGAATCTTGTCTATCTGTGCGAACATTTTGGGCTTCGCGAAGTTGCAGAGTATTGGGAACAGGTCGTCATCATGAACGACTATCAAAAACGTCGTTTCGCCGAACGTATCTGCCGCACGATGTTTAACACCGTCAGCGATAAAAAGATTGCGATTTGGGGGTTCGCGTTCAAAAAAGATACTAATGATACGCGCGAGAGTGCTGCAATCCACGTTTGCCGTGACTTGCTTCGCGAGCGAGCGAGATTGGTGATTTACGATCCCAAGGTATCCAAAGACGCTATCGTTTCCGAATTACTGGCAGCACTGAGCGATTTATCGGGAGCGATTTCGGACACCGATCGGGAACTCGTCGAATCAAATGTGACTATCGCTAGGAATGCTTATGATGCCGCTGACGATGCTCACGCTATCGCCGTGCTAACCGAATGGGATGAATTCCGAAAACTCGACTTTGATCGCATCTATGCCACGATGCAAAAGCCTGCGTTCGTGTACGACGGTCGTAACATACTGGATCGTGAACAACTTACAAAAATCGGCTTTGAAATCTTTGCGATCGGCAAAACCAATTAACAAAGGGCTGGTGTGTTTTCTTAGTCCGATTTTGACATGACCATTTGACATGGCTTTTGCGTTTGTTCCTCGCTCTAACATAATAACAGTGTGTAACCTGCATGATTTTAATCCTCGGCAGCAGCGGCTACGTCGGCGGCGAATTCGCGAAGCTATTTAATCGCTTAGGAATCAATTATCGAGGCGTCTCGCGACGTGAGGTTAACTACGCCGAGCGTGATTCGTTAATTCATTTGATTCGGGAAACCAGCCCCGAATTCCTAATCAATGCAGCGGGTTACACTGGAAAACCGAACGTCGATGCGTGCGAATTGCACAAGGCCGACTGCTTGATGGGCAATGCGGTCTTGCCCGGGATTGTTCGTGAAGCATGCGAATCCGAAGGCCTAACCTGGGGGCACGTTTCTTCCGGGTGTATCTACACGGGCGAACGTGCCGATGGCAGTGGTTTTCGCGAAGATGACACTCCGAACTTTACTTTTCGCACCAACAATTGCAGCTTCTATTCGGGAACAAAAGCGCTCGGTGAGGAAGTCTTGGCGGATGCGGAAAACTGCTACATCTGGCGTTTGCGAATCCCATTCAATCACGAAGCCACGCCGCGAAATTACCTGACGAAATTGATGCGTTACGACACGCTGCTGGAAGCAACGAATTCAATTTCCCAGTTGAACGAATTTGTGCATGCGAGTTATCAGACATGGACCAAGCGAGTCGACACCGGGATCTACAACATCACCAATCCAGGCCGGATCACAACGCGTGAAGTCGCGGCTTTGATTAACAAGCATTTGTTACCCGATAAAAACTTCGCGTTCTTTAATGACGAAAGTCAATTCATGAAACTCGCTGCGAAAACGCCTCGCTCGAATTGTGTGATGGATAGCTCGAAGTTACTTTCCACGGGAATCCATTTAACGCCTGTTCGTGATGCGATTGAACAAGCGTTGAAATCGTGGACTCCTGTCAACGACCAATAAGTATGTGATGCAAACTCGATTGCAAATCCGCTGATCCAGCTTGTCTTAGTCACCTGTAACCTCGCAAATTAACAACACTGAAAGGTCGAAGATGAAGGGTATCATCCTGGCTGGCGGTTCTGGCACTCGCTTGCACCCTGCGACTCTCGCTGTCAGCAAACAGCTGATCCCGATCTACGACAAGCCGATGGTTTACTATCCGCTTTCGACCTTGATGTTGGCGGGGATTCGAGAAATCTTGCTGATCTCGACGCCTCACGACCTACCCGCGTTTGAGCGACTACTTGGCAACGGATCCCAGTGGGGCATCAAACTGCAATACGCGGAACAACCCAAACCCGAGGGACTCGCTCAGGCGTTTGTGATTGGCGCCGACTTTGTTGGCAGCGACCGTGTCGCATTGGTACTCGGCGACAACATCTTTTACGGTCAAGGTTTCCGCAAAACACTGGCTGCGGCAGCCCAGAAAGAGGTCGGGGCCACTGTGTTCGGTTACCGTGTCACCGACCCCGAGCGTTATGGCGTGGTCGAGTTCGACCCGAACGGCAAGGTTATTTCGATCGAGGAAAAGCCTGAAAAACCAAAATCGAATTTTGCTGTCCCCGGTCTGTACTTTTACGATAACTCGATCATCGAAATCGCTGCGAACCTAAAACCATCGCCACGAGGCGAGCTGGAGATTACCGATGTAAATCGTATTTACATGGAGAAAGGTGAGCTGACTGTCGAGCTGTTTTCACGCGGCTTTGCTTGGCTCGACACAGGAACCAAGGACTCGCTGCTGGACGCATGTAACTTCGTCGCCGCAGTCGAAAAACGGCAAGGATTAAAAATCGCTTGCCCCGAAGAAATCGCCTATATCAACGGCTTCATCGACCGAGAGCAATTGCGGACGTTGGCAAATCAATTCAACAATGATTACGCCCAATACTTAAATTCGGTTCCTCAATAAACTCGGCTGACGAAATGAACGCCTAACTCCTCGCGGCGATCTAGTTTTGTGCGATCCAGACGGGATGGCTGATTGCAATTCGCCCCCCTCTTAATCACTATATGCTCTTCTGAAACGATTCATTTTTCTCGTACCAATGCAATAGTTATGAACGATCTTGCCATCGTCGGCCTAGGTTACGTCGGTCTACCTCTCGGACTGCAATTCGCCAAAAACGAATGCCAAGTATTAGGCTTGGATATCGACAACGCCAAAGTGGACGCGATCAACGCCGGCAAATCGTACATCCACCACATTTCGGCCGAATCGATCGCCGATCAAGTCAATGCGGGCCGCTTAAAGGCGAGCACCGACTTTTCATTAGTCAGTGAATCGCGGGCGGTTGTGATATGTGTGCCAAGTCCGCTCAATAAGAACCGCGAACCCGACATTTCTTACATTTTGGAGACCGGCGCTGCGATTGCTCCGTATCTAAAGCCCGGCACTTTGGTCGTCCTCGAATCGACGACCTATCCCGGCACCACCGACGAAGACTTACGCAAAGTCCTCGAAGAAGGCTCCGGAATGACAGCCGGCAAAGATTTCCATCTTGCCTTTTCACCTGAGCGTGAAGACCCCGGAAACCCGGACAGCAAAGTGGCCACGATTCCCAAGGTCGTTGGCGGATTGACACCTGCATGTTTAGACAAAGCGATCGAACTCTATTCTCGTGCCGTCCAGCGCGTGGTGCCGGTTTCGAGTTGTCGCGCGGCTGAAGCCACCAAGTTGCTTGAGAATATTTTTCGCAGTATCAACATTGCCCTCGTCAACGAATTAAAAGTCGTCTACGAAGCGATGGGAATCGACGTTTGGGAAGTCATCGAAGCGGCGAAGACCAAGCCGTTTGGCTACATGCCGTTTTATCCCGGCCCAGGTCTCGGAGGCCACTGCATCCCAATCGATCCGTTCTATCTGACCTGGAAGGCACGCGAGTACGGCCAGGCCACTCGCTTCATCGAATTGGCGGGCGAGATCAACACCTCGATGCCCACTTACGTCGTCCACAAAGTCGCTGAAACGCTGAACTCGGTTCGCAAACCGCTCAACGGTAGTAAAGTTTTGCTGGTCGGATTGTCGTACAAAGCAAATGTCGATGATGATCGCGAATCGCCTGGTTATATCCTGCTCGAGATGCTCAAAAATGCAGGTGCAGAAGTCGCATTCTACGATCCTTATATCCCCGTGATCCGCCCGAGTCGCGAACATGCTCACTGGGCAGGCACGAAATCGGTCGAGTGGGATCAAGCTACCGTGGAAAGTTTCGATTTGACGCTAATTGCAACCGCTCATGCTAACGTCGATTACCAACAGCTATGCGATTGGTCACAACTTGTAATTGACACTCGCAATGCCACGCACGGCATCGCTTCGGACACTCGGGTCGTCAAAGCCTAACTCGTCCTTTGCATCCCAATCTCAGCTCGTCGAGTGGTGATGATCCTCCGGCGACGCTGGATTCTTCGTCTCATGGGGAGAAGAATCCGCCGCCGCGTTTTCGATCGGACGTCATCGGAGTATGATTGAGCGTTTCGCTTCGATCCTTAGAGACATTCTACGTGGGCCCTCGTTTCCGCTCGCTCCGGCTCCGCTTGCTGCTACCGTTGGTCGTAGTTTCCATGATTGCGGCTGTCGCGGTTGCTTGGGCCTCCTATCGCTCGGGGGATCGCCTGTCGCGTGAACAGATCGAGACACGCTACCACTCGATCGAAGCCACCCTCGTCGGAGCTCCGTTTCCGTTAACGCAATCGATCACCCAGTCACTTTCTGACCTGACGAATACCGAGCTGATCACAATCGGAAAGCGAGGCAACGTGATCAATTCATCGATCGTCGTAACCGACAACCGCTGGACATTGCCTCCGTATTCCGCCGAACCAAGCGAATTTCAAACGTTGACAATGGGTTCGGATATTTTTCTGTATCGTATTTTTTCTCGCCAAGGTCCTGCCGCCGGTAACGATGGCGTCGACAGGATCGCCGTCCTGTTCAGTTACAACGACTTACGACTTGCCAAAATCCGAGCGGCAGCTTTTCCGCTGGCGACCGGCTTCTCAACGATCCTGCTCTTATCATCCGTGACGTTCTGGATCACCCATCGTTTGACCAAGCGGTTGTCGTATCTACAGCGTCAAGTGAACCAAATTGCCGAAGGGCATTTCGATACCGAAATCCCCACCGATCCGATCGATGAGCTGGGACTACTCGGTGCATCCGTCCAGCGAATGTCGGATCAACTTTCGCAAATGTGGCGACAATTGACTCGCACTCAGGGCGAAAAACTCCTGCATCAACTTGCCTCGGGACTGGCCCACCAACTACGCAACAGTTTGACAGGTGCACGAATGGCAATCGAACTGCATCAACGAAGCTGCTCCGATTCTAAAGACACCAGCCTTCAAGTCGCGATTGACCAGATCGAACAAACCGAAGACTACGTTCGTCAGCTCACGCTGGTCGCCGCAGGAAAACAGGACGAGGACCGTCCCGAACGACTGACCGATTGTATCCATCATCTGCAAAACAGTATCAATCCGATCGCCAAACATCGCCACGTCCCTTTGACGTGGTCACTCGCTGAGGATCTTGATGAAGTGATCATTGGCGATGGTCCAAGCTACTCTGCCGCAGCGTCCAACTTGATTCTCAATGCGATCGAAGTCGGATCGGAAGTCCGCGTCCGTGTCGAAAAATTGCACGAACAGGAATGCCAGATCGTTATTTTCGACAATGGTCCTGGTCCCCCAGAACATCTCGCAGACGAAATCTTTGAACCGTTTGTCACAAGCAAACCCGAAGGCCTTGGCCTCGGACTGCCGCTGGTTCGGCGGACCGCACAACGTCATGGTGGCAGCGTAAAATGGGAACGCCACGACGGATGGACTCAGTTCACGATGACCATCCAAACCAGCACCACGCATCGGCCGCCTTCCGCAAACAATCCCTCATGAATGCAAAACGCACCATACTTGTCGTCGACGATGAACCCTCCATTTGCTGGGGGTTTGAACGTTTACTCAGTGGTGCCGGGCACGAAGTGATGATCGCCTCCTCTGCCGAAGACGCCCTGGCGATCGCTCAGTCGCGTCCGCTTGATTTGATCTTGCTGGATGTTCGCTTGCCGGGTGAAGACGGCATCACCGCGCTACCAAAGTTACAAGCAGCAACGAACGGAGCCCCCGTGATCGTGATGACGGCGTTTGGCGATCTCGAAACCGCCGTCGGAGCGGTGCATGCCGGAGCTTGCGATTATTTAACTAAACCATTCCGGCTCGAAGATGCCGCGAAAGCGTGTGAGCAAGCTCTCCGTGTCGGCGGCCGGCTTCAACCGGACGAACCCGAGACAACTCCGCCCAGCGATGCCTCGTTGTTGGTGGGTAAATCGGCAGCAATGCAACAAGTTTTTCGCCAGATCGCATTGGTGGCCGATAGCGATTTATCCGTTTTGATCACTGGCGAGACCGGTACTGGCAAAGAGTTAGCCGCCGCAGCCATTCATCGACACAGTCGCCGTAGCGACAAACCGTATCTGCCAATTGCTCCGGTATCGCTGAGCGAAACAGTGATTGAGAGTGAGCTATTTGGGCATGTCAAAGGTGCCTTTACCGGAGCCGATTCCAACCGACCGGGATTGTTCGAACTCGCTAGCGAAGGATCGATTTTGCTTGACGAAATCGGCGAACTTCCTCTGGCAGTCCAGGCCAAGTTGCTGCGAGTTTTGGAGCAGGGTGAATTTACCGCTGTTGGTGACATCACCCCACGTCGATCGAATGTCCGCATCATCGCGGCTACGAATCGTGATCTTGAACAAGCCGTTCAAGAGGGCACTTTTCGTGAAGACTTGCTGTATCGACTCAGCGCCGTTTCGATTCGCTTGCCTCCGCTGCGACATCGCAGCGAAGACATTCCCATGTTGATCGAGTTTTTTTTAACGCGGCTGGGCTATCCATCGCCTAAAAATGCGACCGATCCCTCGCTAATCGATGCGTTAAAGCAGCGTTCTTGGTGGGGTAACGTTCGTGAACTTCGCAATGCGGTTGAACACGCCTCGGTGATAGCGAGAGGTCGTACGTTACTGTTGAGCGACTTTCCGGACGAACGACAAAGCAGTAGCGTCACCGCCAATGCTCCGGTGGATTCGCTGAGTACTGCGGTGGCCTCATGGACGACGCGGGAATTATCGTCAGGCAGCGATGACCTAACGGATCTGAACGAGCGGTTTCAATCGGCGGCGATGCCCACTCTGCTACGACTTGTGCTCCAGCATACCGAGGGCAATCGAGCTGCCGCCGCCGACATGCTGGGGATTCACCGAGGCACGCTGCGAGAATGGAGCAAACGCTACCCACCCGAAACCGAATCGCAGTGACCCAAACTTCACCTCCCCATTGAGGAGGCCAGAGTCGGCGGTAGCCGGCTCTGGGTGGGGCTCGCGGTGTTAGGAATGGAACGTGCAAGTGCAACGCAGCCAGCCCT
>CAXBHV010000119.1:0-10458 GCA_963974855.1 uncultured Rhodopirellula sp.
CGACGATGCCGAAGTCGACGCTCGCAACGAGACCTTCGGTTATGCCGATCGCTTTGACGAAAAATACGACTTGGTTCGTACGTTGCGAATCGGCAACATCAAATACATGCGTCACTTTGAACCGTTTTATCCCGATGGATTGCAGAACAATTACCGCTACAAGATGCTCGCCTACGAAGAGTGGCGGCGTTTGTTTGGCGAAGGAAAACTTAACGATGTACAAAGCCAATTCTTTCGCCCCAAAGCGGCCGAAGCCCTTTATGACTTAGAAAACGATCCGCACGAAACCCACAATTTGGCGGGCGACCCGAATGCGCAGACGACACTGAAAAAGATGCGAACTCGGCTCGACCAGCGGCTCAAATCAATGCCGGACCTGAGTTTCATTCCCGAAGCGGTGCTGTTCGAAACAGCAATGAGCAATCCGACAGCGTTTGGACAACAGAACAAGGCACGTATCGCAAAGTTGATCGACACGGCCAACTTGGCGTTATTGTCGTTCGATGAGGCCGAAGACAAACTACGCGAAGCAATTTCGGATGACGATCCGTGGGTTCGCTACTGGGGGTTGGTAGCAGCATCAAGCATCGGACCGAGTGCTGAACCATTGGCGAGTGCTGCCAATGACCATTTGTCCGATCAAGAACCACTTGTCGCTCTGCGGGCGATCGAACTCCTCGCACTGGTGACGGACAAAGACATCCGACCTCAGCTCTACCAAACCCTAGGGCGTGCACGCAACTTCCCCGAACTGTTGCAAGTGCTTAACACAGCAGCCTACCTGAACGATTTCTTTGGCGATCGCTTGACGCTCGATGTGGACAAGGTGAAATCAAGCATCAAGATTGACAAGAAGGGTGAGATCAAAGATCGGCTGGACTATTTCTCCGCAGAGTGATCGCCTTGTGAGCCAACATCACTCTTCACTCACCAAAATTTCCACCACGGCTTCTTCGGAGGCGGTGGGGTGGCACGCATTCCTAACACCCCAAACTCTTCCACGTCGCCCGATCGCACCTGAGCGCCCTTGATCATCGATAACTCGATCAACTTGGTTAGCAGCGGCATCGTCGATTCGCATTTGCGGACGTGCAACTTGCATTTGAATTGCTTGGACGCCGCCATCATGGCCGAGACCGCTTCGCGTGGTCCTGGGGTTTTGCCGAAGTCGGTAATCACAAAGGTGCTGGTGCCTTTCATTTGGCCGTGCACCTCCGCGAACTTGAACTGCCCCTTTTTGCCGTCGATTTCATCCCAACCGTGATAGTCGTTCTGCATACTGACTCTCCATGAGCTGAGCCTGCCGAAACCCTTGTAAACTCATCCCCAGAAAAAAGCTGCCAAGAAAATCGGCAAGGAAAAGTGGTGGAGACAAATGGGCTCGGCTTCGATGCATCTATCATCCTTACGGCTGGCCCCTTTATGCAAGTAAATCCGCCACCAACTCGATCACTTCACCGCAAAATTCACCTGAACAGATCAACACTGAACCAATTGGCCATCGCGAAGCTCGCAGCTTTGTTTCAATGCTTCGGCGAGCGAGTGACTGTGAGTGACAACGACTAGGATAACGCCACGACTGGCAGGCAAATCGAGCAGCAGCTCGGTAACCGAGTCCGCAGTTCGGCGATCTAAGTTTCCCGTGGGCTCGTCCGCCAAAACCAACGAAGGACGCATCAACAAGGCCCGGGCGATCGCCACTCGCTCTCGCTCGCCACCGGAAAGTTCACTTGGCAAATGACCGCGACGCTCGACCAAACCGACACTTTCAAGCAATTGCTCGGCATGCTCAAAACGCTCTGGCTCGGGACGACCTTGGGCCAGTGCGGGAACGAGAACGTTCTCGAGCACGGTCAATTGTGGCAACAAATGATGATCTTGAAAGACAAACCCGACGTGTTGGTTGCGAAATCCCGCCAGCTCTTTTTCGTTTAAGGCAAACGGGTCCTGGCCGTCGATGCGAACGCTGCCTTGGTCCGGATGATCCAGCGTTCCCAGGATCTGAAGCAACGTACTTTTCCCACAACCACTCGGGCCTACGATGGCAAGAGAATCGCCGCCGACAAGCGACAGCGAAACATTGCTCAGAACCTGTAGCGGCTCGCCAGCGGTTGGATAGGACTTCGAGAGATTCTCGACCCGCAAAGAACTGTCAGTAACAGGCGTCGTCATTGATGTTGATCCCTATGTGGCCACTCGCCACGTCTAGCCTCAAGTCGCGGTTTCACACAACGCGAGGCTTGCGATTCCATAAAACGTGTATTCGACATCGGTAGTGTCATCCAGCGACAGACCGACAAAACCGCCGGGACTGCGCTGCATCATGCGTGCGTACTTCTGGATCGCCGCGACATTGACAACGGACGTTGCATCGAGATCCACCAACGTGATCAGCCCCGTGCAGGTACTCAATAAATCAGCGAACGGGATCCGAGTGTTGGCGTTCATCCCCCCTTCGTCCGATTGCATTTCGGACAAAAACTCGATCGTTGCGGTGTGGTCCATCGAATCGAGTCGACCGAGCGCCTTGAGCGTTCCGATCGCAGCGGCCGTCGGGTTCACGCCAGGTCGCTTGGCGGCTCGTATTTCAAGGAAACCACCCTGCTCATGGGCCTGAGATTCGAGAAATCGGATGATGCCATCGGGGTTAGGCACCGGCACTTCAATCAGTTCGTGACACAACACGGACAAGAACGTTTGGTAGGTGCTGCCAGCACGTCCTTCAGGCGTTTTGGCGAAACCACCATCGTCGGTACGTAGCGTCGCAAGCAAATCGGCAATATTCTGCCGCCACGAGTCGTCTTCGTCACCAATCACAACGGCGCCGACCGACAACTCACAAATCGCCGCAGCAAAAACGAGTGAAATCAAATCGATGATCGATTCACGTCGCTGCATGCGACTGCGCAGAAAGCTTGCCGCCTTCTCACCGACTTCGGGCGTCAAACCATCGAGAATCCATAAACCACGCAGCGCGAACGCCGTGTAATAGGGATCACTTTCGCCTTCACGACCCGCGAAACCGCCATCGTCCCGCTGTTGCGAGACGAGCCAGTTCGCATGAGCCTCGCGGATCTCTGGCGATAATCCAAGCGCCCCGATCGCCAAACGCAGGGTCAGTTCGTGCAGGTAGCTTTGCGGAGCCGGGTTGTCGCTCACGCAGTACCTTGCGGATTGAAGTACTGAGGCTCATTGCCCTCTTTCCACTTGATATTGCAACCAAGCGAAGGGGTTTGAGTCTCACTCGGCTTTCCACCACTAAGCACCGCGTCCAATGCCGCTCGCAGATCTTTGCCCGTGACCGGGATGTCCGTCTTGGGGCGACTGCTATCGAGCTGCCCGCGGTAGACAAGTTTCGATTGGTCATCGAACAAGAAAAAGTCCGGGGTGCAGGCCGCGTGATAGGCTTGCGCGACACTTTGGTCAGCGTCGAAGAGGTAAGGAAAATTGTAACCGCGTTCGGATTTTTCCTTCTGCATCGCATCGGGATTATCGTCGGGATACTTGTCCGCATCGTTACTGTTGATTCCTACCACAGAAACGCCCTTGGCGATGTAGTCATCGGCCAGCGACGCCACTTGGTCGGCGACATGCTTCACGTACGGACAGTGGTTGCACATGAAGATGACCAACAACGCTTTGCCACCCGAAACGTCGGCTAGAGACACCTCGCCGCCGCCACATTCCGCTAGCTTGAAATCGGGAGCGGCGGTCCCAAGGGGTAACATTGTACTTGCAGTTCTTACCATTAGAATTCCATTCGATTGCGTGAGATGGGTATTTGACGAGAACCGCCACGGGCGGCGTGACAACAAGGTCATGCAGCAGCGAAAACGGTTATCTGTGATAACAATGGAGCAACGAGCGTGATTGCCCTTCGCCAGCATTCGGAATACCGAACAATGAACGTCGGATTATGACTGCCTTAACTGATCCAGCAAACGGCCTGGGCTACCCATCGCGTGATAACCACCATCAACATGCAGAATGTCACCTGTAACACCATTACTATCATCACTTAGCAAGAACGCGCCGGTGCGTGCGACTTCATCATGCGTGACATTGCGGCCCATTGGCGCCATGTGTTCGTACATGGTCAACATTTTTTCCACACCTGCGGCTCGTCCGGCCAGCGTTCGGATGGGGCCGGCGGAAAGAGCGTTCACCCGTACACCTTGAGGGCCCATATCGTAGGCAAGGTAGCGAACGGTAGCATCCAAAGCCGCTTTGCAAATTCCCATGACATTGTACCCGGGAACACATTTTTCCCCTCCAAAATAGGTCATGGTAGCTATCGAACCCCCCGGGTTCATGATAGCCTTAGCTGCGTTAGTACAAGCGATCAAAGTGTAGACACTGACATCCATCGCAAGCTTAAATCCGGCACGACTTGTTTCGACAGTATCGCGAGCGAGGTCGTCGCGGTCGGCAAACGCAATGGAATGCAGCATAAAATCGATTTTCCCGAATTGTTCCGCAGTGTGATCAAAAACACTGCGGATATCGTCGTCGTTTTGCGCATCCATAGGTACAAGAAACTTAGCATTCTCATACTTGTCGGTTAATTGCGAAACACGGCGGCGATTTCGTTGGCGTTCGTCATCTGCGCGATCCGGCAAATGAGTAAATCCACATTCACCACCTTGATCCATAATTTGCTTTGCGATGGCCCATGCGATCGAATGATCGTTCGCTACGCCCAAAATCAGACCTTTTTTGCCTTTGAATTGCATCGTCTATTCATTCCTAAAAATCATGGCGGTCACGTTTTGAGACCGAGTTTCGCAAATATCGCATCAATGGTTGATACGATTGAACTTCGCGCCCCGTGGCGGCGAAGTCACAGGATAACGGCTAAGTACCATACTCGTCTATTTGTCTAACTTCGCTGGGGAAACCTTTCAATGACCGAGACACCTACATTGATCGAATCCAACCGACTCGAATCCGGGCTATCGCTCGATATCCTCAAGACTCTGCAAACAGATCACTCGCGTAACGAATTTTTACATGTGGCGATCCCCGGCGTCCTGCAATCAATGGGCGGTGCCCTTGGCGGCTTGGTCAGCCAACGAAGTGGCAAATGGACCCCAGAATGCTGGGTCGGCGAAAAATTGCCCTTTCCGTCCGAATTGGTTGGCGAAGCTTTTGATCGCGGTGTCACGATTTCCGCAGACGGTTGGCATGCCATCCCGCTGGTACAGCCAACGTCGTGCAACGACACGCTTGGCGAACACTCGCCCAGCTCGGCTTTGGTGATGCGATTGGCCAGCGATGCCGATGAGCAGGGAATTTCGCAGTCGGGACCGCGTTCAATGCCGATCGCCGAGATGCTTTCCGCCGCGCTTCATCGCATCGACGCTCACGACCGCAATCTGCATCGCATCGACCAGCTATCATCGGTGCTCCGAGCGGCAGCGCAGTGGCAGCAACTCGACGACGACGATGCACTGCTGCAACGAATCGCAGACACCGCAACCAAACTGCTTCGCTGTGAACGCGCCAGTATCTTTTTGTGGGATCGACGCCGCAAAAAATTGGTGGGACGTCCCGCGTTGGGCGTCGAAGGCAAACCGCTCGAAGTGGATGACAAGGCAGGAGTCGTTGGCGAAGTTCTCAGTACCGGAGAACCTAAAATCTGGAACGCCAGCAGCGACGATGACGAATCGCGAGTCAATCGCACGGTGGACCATTCTCTCGAATTTCAAACGCATTCACTCGTTGCCGTTCCGATGTGCAACCCGGTCGTTCACTTTGGTGCCAAAACGAAGGCCACCGCGAACGGCCGCGAAGAAATTATCGGAGTGTTCGAAGCAATCAATCGCCGCAATGGTTCCTTCGATCACTCCGATGTGGAGTTGCTGTCGGATTTGGCACTGCACGCAGCCGCTGCGTTCCAAAGTTTGCAAACAAGAAAATCGCTGACCGATTCGCGAGACCGATTGGTCGACGACGCCGCCTCGGCCACACAACTGATCGGCAATCACCCCTCCATCGACCAAGTTCGCAAGAATTCGCAAAAAGTGGCCGCGACCGACCTGACCGTGTTGGTGCTTGGAAACAACGGAACCGGCAAAGAAGTGCTTGCGCGACACATCCATTACGAAAGCAATCGTCGAAGCGGGCCGTTTATTGCCGTGAATTGCGCGGCATTGGTTGAGTCGCTGTTAGAGAGCGAACTGTTTGGTCACGAGAAGGGCTCGTTCACCGACGCCAGCCAAACTCGCGTTGGAAAGTTTGAACTGGCTCATGGCGGCACGTTGTTTTTGGATGAAGTCGGCGACATGAGCCCCGGAGGGCAAGCCAAATTGCTGCGGGTGCTCGAAGACAAGGTGGTGATTCGTGTAGGCGGTTCTCAAACGATTCCAGTTGACGTCCGCGTGATCGCTGCCACCAATCAACCGCTTGAGCAACACATTGCCGAGAAACGTTTTCGCGAAGATTTGTTTTTCCGCCTCAACGTTGTTTCATTGACACTGCCCCCGTTGGCCAAACGTGGCGACGATATTTTGTTGCTTGCTAATCACTTCCTCAAACATTTCTCCTATCAAATCGGTCGGTCGGTACCCACGTTTGACGCTAATGCACGATTAACGATGCTGTCACATCCTTGGCCAGGAAACGTGCGAGAATTAAGAAACACGATGGAGCGAGTCTGTTATTTGTGCAGCGAAGACAGGATCGGAGTGGACGACTTGATGTTGACCGGGAACCCATCGCTGTCCTCAGGCGGCAATCGCGAGGCATCGTTTTTGAACAGCGCGCCGCCGTCGCTCTCCGATGCGACTCGCATCTATCAAGTCGCTCATATCAATCAGGCCATCGAAACGTGTCGCGGCAATATGACCGAAGCGGCGGAGCGATTGGGACTTCACCGCTCGAACCTGTACCGCAAAATGCGACAACTCGGGATGCCCACGTCGGGTGAATAGTTGCGAGCCATTTTCAACGGGCGGCTGCGAGTGTGTCGCGGGCCTATTTCAGCGCGAGCACGCTTGCGGCGTGTGATGGCTCCACGCACCACCTTTCCCAACCCACCCCGATCGCCTAAAAACGTGGCTTCCGCGGTCACTCAGACACCGCCCGCCACTGCAACTCTGCTGTGTCGAGTTCCATTTCATCAAGACACACATTGGTCATGTTAGAACCACGCCGCACGCTTTATGGATCCCTAGACTGTATTGTCATCGATGGGGGGCCGTCGCCGAAAATATTGGTCGTTCTGTGCCATGGCTATGGAGCTCCCGGCACCGACCTCGCTTCGCTCGCGTTTGAATGGATCACGTTGCTTGGTGAGGACGCTGGCGATTTTCGCTTTGTTTTCCCTGCGGCTCCTCAAACGCTTGCTGAAATGGGCATGCCCGATGGACGAGCATGGTGGCCGATCAATATGGCTCAGCTTGCACAACATGTTCAGTCATCGTCGTTCGCCGAACTTCACACCGCAGTTCCTCCGGGGATCGATGCAGCTCGCCAAACACTGTGCGAGAGCATTGCAGCGATGAAAACGGACATGGATGCATCGGCAGCCCCTCTCGTGTTGGGTGGATTCTCGCAAGGCGCGATGCTGACGCTTGACACGGCGCTGCGAGGGACGATTGATCCGCCCGCGCTACTGATCCTGTTCTCGGGAACGTTGGTCTGTCAATCGGAATGGACTGCATCACTTAGCAGACTCACTCACACTCGCGTCTATCAATCGCACGGCACTGTGGATCCCATCCTGCCGTATACGAGCGCCGTTGAATTGTCACGCTTTCTAACTGCCGCAGACATCGAAAAAAAATTCCACTCATTTCGAGGCGGGCATACCATCGATGGGGAATCACTCGAGCAAACAGCCCAGTGGATGAACGACGTAGCACGTGACGCCTAGCTCAGCCTGATGCGAGGAAGCACTAGTAGTCGCACTCCAGACTCGAACTGCTCGAGTCGGGGGTCCAGTCGATCAGAGGACGATGGCAACTGTCCTTACGAAACATCAAGCAAACCAATGACGGGATGGCAAGTTCACGGTGAGTTGCCATCGAAATAACCGCGAGGTTGTACGACACCATCGCGGCATGTGATTTTTCCTGAGCGTCGGCGAGTCCTTTTAAACATCCTTGGATCGCCGCGCGACCTGCGACATCATCATCGTCCGCCACCCGCTTTACCAACAGTGACGAGGTTATGAGCAACTGTCGCTGCTCGTTCTCCAAAGCTTTTGCTGCGCCCCGGTCGGCGCGGTCCGAACGCAGTTTTTTCAACGCGATCTCCGACTTCCGAAATGTATCCACCAACTGGATTTGTCGCGCCATTTCAAATTCACTTGGCATCACATCGAGAAGGTGACCGATAATCAAATGCTCTTTCGAAATCGCCTCGACCAACGCCTCAAGCGATGTGTCGCAATGCTGTTGCATCTTGGATAGTTGCCGATATCCAACCACAAGCAGGGTCAGGACCGCGATAACCGCGATCGATAAAATGCACGCAATGATCTGTAGCAAGACCGCCCCCCCTCATCGAATCGATGCTTAAATGAAATATCATTTGTACCAGATTCGGTCACGCGAGTTCACAAATAGGTTCACCTAAGTTGAACGAGTTCGCATAAAAGAAGGTGCTCGATCTGGTACTTGGTATTGATCCAATCGTGGTATATTGACTGCTCAACTAACTGCATGGCCTTCCGTCGTGAGGATCAAGCCATTGCTTGACAGGGCGTACTGAAGCGATGCCCCCCTTAAATATAACGTCCCCCTTTCTCCCCACCTCTACTACATGACACGTATCGCAAGCCGGCGTCCAACGCCCGAAGAAATCACCTCGCCCTATCACAAAGAAATGATCGAGCGCGTATCCGGTGATTGCGTCCTTGCAGCACTCGACGCCCAATTGTTCACGATCTGCGAACTCGCGGGCAGTCTCTGCGCCGAACAGCTCGACAAGGTGCATCCGCCTTACGGCTGGACGATTCGCCAAGTCTACGAGCACTGCAGCAATGCGGAGCGTGTTTTTGGCTATCGCATCATGCGATTCGCGGCGGGCGACACCACCGAGCTTCCGGGATGGGACGAAAACGCCTATGCCGATAGCCGGTTCGGGCTCGGCAATTTCCACCAAATCGTCAAGGAACTGGGGGCGCTTCGCCAAGCCAATTTGGCTTTACTGCGGCGGATCACCCCCAATGCTTGGGATCGTGCTGGTACCGCAGACAACCAATCGGTCTCGGTGCGAGCGCTCGCTTGGATCGCGGCAGCACATCTTCAGCACCATTTGCAAATCGTGGCCGAACGTTGCCAGGTTCCTTTGAAAACAGAAGCTTCGATGCAATCGTAGAGTCCCCGCATTGCAGGTTGCTGTTTTGCAGGTTGCTTGGGACCGTCGGACGAATAACTGGCGGCGTCTTCCGTAGTGGACGAGGCAACGAGTCCTTTTTGGCTGAATGAAGCTGCAGGACTCGTAGCCTCGTCCACTACCGCCCGCCATTTATTGTTCCGAACGTCCTTAGTTTAGAATGGGTAGCTCGCCGGCGGGCTCGCGATCCTGATTGGCCAGATCGGGATGGGCCTTGATCGACGCAAGTAAAGCAAGCAACCGATCCGCATGCTCGTCTCGATCCATCAGCGTATAGATCAACAATAGCTCGCGTAGTCGCAAGGATGAATAGAGCGGGTCGGGTAGCGAAGCCTGCGATAGATCCAGGTCCGAATAGTGGTCCAATAAGTGCACTGCACTCTCTCGATCGCAAACACCGAAGCCGTGCGTTGCCGGATACAGAAAATGGTTGCTCACTCGCCACAGTAACGCGATGATCACGGAGAGTACCGCAAGCTGGATTCCCGTTGCCATGATCATGGGCACCGGCCCAGCCCCTTCCGCACCATACAGGATCATCCACCGCAATCGAACGATCGCCATGACGACCACGGCCACGAAGAGAAATGCGAAAACACCGGCAATCACTCGTGCCCCGATCCCCAACCACGGATGAGCGGCTGGACGATTGAGTATTGGCGGCGGTGAATACGGTGATGACAAAGATCCCCTCTCATTATTGCGACAACAGCTAAAAAAGAATGACTCTACAAATCAGATCTCAATTTCGCTTTGACGTTGCACGGTTGGTCATGTTATTGGTCGCCACATTCCTGCTAGGATCGTCCGTTAACGCAGCCGAAGACGGCTACACGTTGACGATGCGAAAACCGGCAGACCGAGCTGCAATCAAGCACGCCAAGGAACGACTTGAAATCCAGATTTTTTCTTCCATGGGAATTGGGCAACTCAAGCTCCATCGGGGTGCAGCCCATTCGGCTTGGCCAAAAACCGTGGTGTTGCTGATTCAGCACGACAAGGGCCAACCTCTCAAAGAACTCGAAGGATTCACGCTGCGTGGCAAAACCACACGGATCGAAGGCTCTCGCCGAACGAGCGGTGCGATGGATCAATATATTTTGGCCCAGGATGAAG
>CAXBHV010000120.1:0-10441 GCA_963974855.1 uncultured Rhodopirellula sp.
GCCGATTGGTTGCTTGCAGTCGCTTCCAAACTTCACTGCCGGAGATCTCTCCGCTTAGTAATGCTTGATACGTTTGGATCGTTTCTCGCGTTTCCTTTTCGCTTTCGTCGAGCAATTCGATCCGAAACCACTGGACGCCGTGACCGATCAGGTCCGCCACAATCTCAGACCCACTTTGGGCCGTAGCATTGTAGAGTGTGTTGCGGCACGCGACGTCGGCTTGCAGCGGATGCTCGGCCCCGACACGGTCTCGCAACTTGACAACATGCCGATCGCAGGGACGCCCACAATTCGTCTTGTTGGTTCCCGGTGACATCACGCTACAGAAAACACAATGCTCCATGTGGAACATCGGCATGTGTTGATGCACGACGATCTCCAGATCACTGGGGACCACCGAGTTAACCAAGTCCATCAACTGATCGCGATTCAAATCGTAGGAACCGGTGACACGCTGCACGCCCAGCCCGAGTAGCCATTCTGCCGAACGATGGTTAGCAACATTTAGCGAAAAATCGGCGACGACAGGCTTACCGGTGTCCACCAAATAGCGAACCGCCGCAAGATTTCGAGCCAAGTAAAAATCGGGTTCATGGCGGCCCAATACTCGCAAAAATCCCATTTCGCCCGGTTTTTGCATGCGTACGCACGCTAATCCGATCGTCGCGTTGTTTTGATGTGCCGTCGCAATCGCAGCCTTGTACTCGCGGACGTCATGAAAATCAGCGTAGATCGTGCAACCCGCGAATTGGCTGGCGACGGCAACTTGTTCTAGGTTGCGGCACAGCACGGCGAGTTGAGGCGAATCGTCGTTTTGGATGGTTGCGTCACGACTCAGCGGCGCTAGCATGCTTCGTCCTGCGGCAACGTTAACGGTTCGCTCAGGACGCGATTCAAGCCGCTCGATCAACGCGTCGACTAATTCGCGGCGAAGCTGATTGATCAGCCCGACGGGAACCAGCGGTCCGTCACTGATGTGTGCCGTGAATTTCCTCAGGTGAAACGGAGTACCACCCAGTCGTGCGATTTTTTCTCGCAGCATGGCTTCGTCGGCCGGATGCTTGTTGGCTTTTTCAAGCTCTTGCTGCCCCGCAACCTCCACGCTCAAACCACCGCCGGTTTTCGCCGACATCTTTAATACCGCGCCCACGGCCGCGTGTACCTCGATATCAATCTCTTGACGAACAACGGCATCGGCGCGAGCGAAACTCTTTCGCAATCGACGGTTCAATTTAGGATCGTCGTTTTTGAACACGATGTCGTCGATATCGACATCACGCCAATCAATCTCGCCGCGACCAAATCCAATCCAAACTTCGCTGCCGGCTTTGGCTGATTCCAAGCGATCGTACTGCAAGCTCTCGATCGAATAGATGCGGCCGCCCTGCATCGTTTCCCCAGCAACCGCGATCGCCAAACCGTCCCCCAGTGCGATCGGCGACGCCACCCGGACGCGGATACGATTCTGGTCAAAGTCCAATACCTTGCCGATCTCGATGCCGCGTTTGGATGACTGTTTGCCGGGAACCAGTCGTTTGTGGTCGTTGCCTTCGAGCCATCCTGGCGAAAAGCCTCTCGAAAACGACAGCTCCATCTCTTGGCGATCCGTGTCGTTGACGTGTACTTCCCCGGTGCGGATGGCATCATCAATAGCGCGTCGATAATGTCCCGTGATGTTGGCGACGTACTCAGGCGTTTTTAGTCGGCCTTCGATCTTCAGTGACGCGACCCCCGCGTCGATCATGTCGGGAATCGCCGCGTATCCGGCTAGGTCTTGCGGGCTCAGCAAATAGCGGACTTCCCCCAGATCGCGGTCTTCGCCGTCGCAAATCAATTCGTACGGCAGCCGACACGCTTGGGCGCATTGGCCACGATTCGCACTTCGCCCACCCAGCGATTCGCTGGTCAAACATTGGCCCGAATAGGCGACGCACAACGCCCCATGGATGAAGACTTCGATCGGCATGTCGGTGGCCGAGGTGATCTTGCGAATTTCGGCAACCGATAACTCACGCGCCAGCACGACGCGAGAAAGACCCAAGTCGCGAGCGACCGCGATCGTTTCGGCGCTGGTCAAACTCATCTGAGTCGACGCGTGAATTTCCAGCTGTTGGCAAATGGACCGCACGATCCGGGCGACCCCAAAATCTTGGACCAAAACAGCGTCAACCCCCGCTTCAGCAACTCGCTCGACTACGTTGATCAGATCGGGCAGTTCCGAAGGAAACGCCAACGTATTCATGGTCACATAGCCACGGACGCCGCGGGTTCGCAGCCAGCTCATCAATCCGGGCAGATCGTCCAACCCAAAGTTCTGAGCACGAAAGCGGGCGTTAAAACCACAGTCCAACCCAAAATAGATCGCATTGGCTCCATTTTCGACCGCCGCGCGAGCGCAGTCCCAGTCCCCGGCGGGCGACAAAAGTTCAATTTCGGAGCTAACTTTACTTGGCATCGTGTTCATGCAGCCAAGTATGACCAACAATCACGATTTTGGGAAATGGATCAACTTGGAAAGCGATTTTGGATCCCGCCAGAGCCGCGGAACGGGTTTTCCAGTGCCAATTCAGGATGCTCTGGGCAGTCCTATTCGGCATGATCCGAGCAGCTAACCCGGCCGTTTCGGCCTAGCTGGAATGCCCGGCCGGTCACTGGACATGTCGGCAACGTACGGCCGGCGTAAACGTCGGTGGCGATTTCTCGCATGCTCGACGAGGGAGCGCTGCCCATGTCATCGATATAGGCTTCGACGTGATGTTGCAGCAATTCTCGCGAGAGTTGGCAACTGCGATCGTGAGCCTGCTCGCCCGGTTTCTGCAGATGCCGAATCCCGATGATGGCCACGGTGGCAGAGATAATCAGAACCGCCATCACCTCGATCAACGTGAAACCTTTGGCAGTCGATCGAAAGCCTTTTTGGGGGGACGCCATTATTCGAGTACCTCAAACATGTGGAACATCGGGGTATAGATCGAAAGCACAATGCCGCCAATCGCGACCGCCAACAGGATGGTGAGAGTCGGTTCAAGCAGTCCGACCGAAGCGTCGATCCGTGTCTCGAGTCGTTCACGTAGATGCTCGCAAGCCCCACGCAGTGCTTTGGGGAAATCGCCGGACTGTTCGCCCACGGCGACTAACTGACAAAGTGTGGCCGAGAAGAATTGGTCATGGTTGCCGAGTTGTTTGCTCAACCGTTCGCCTCGCAGCACGCTGCGTCGGACCTGATCGACAGAGGCTCGCACCTCGCGATTGCGAACACACTCCACAGCCACTCCGACCGCATCGGCAGGCGTGTAGCCGCACTCGACCATCGACGACATGCCTTCGACAAACTGCAACACCGCAACATCGCGAAGCCATGGACCGACAAGCGGCAATTTTAGTAGCGCCGAGTCAGCCATCCGTGATAGTTTGGGACGCGAACGAATTATCGATATCAATCCGACCAGCGTGATGCAAAACGGAACGACAAGCCAACCGTTATGGATCACTTGCCGGCTCATTCCCGTAACCACTTGCGTGACCACCGGCAAATCGACACCGCTGCTCGAATAAACGGTTTCAAATTCGGGCACAACAACGACACACATAAAAATCATCAAACCGGCACCCGCAACGGTGATCAGCACCGGGTAGCTCACCTTTTTAATAATCCGTTTCTTTAACGCAACGCTTCGTTCGAGTTGTTCGCAGACACGTCGCATCGCTTTTTCGAGCGAACCACTTTTTTCGCCGATACGGATTTGTTGGACTTGCATCGGAGTGAAGGTACGCGGGTAACGCTGCATCGCATCACTGAGAAGTCCGCCCGCTTCGATCGTCATTCTTAAACGCACGAGTACGCTGCGGTAACGAGCCGACGATCGGTCCGCTGCCAGGGCGGCAAGGGCTTTGGGGAGCGACAATCCGTTTTCAAGCAACATCAAAAGCAAACCCAACAGATCGGCGAGCGGAACGGGAGGAATTCGTGTTGAATCCCCTCCCTTCTTCTTTCCGCCAACCTCGATCGAGTGCAGCTTGCGCAAGAATCCGATCACCCCACCGCCTGCAGAGGCGACGGAATTGGATCGATGATTCAGCTGGGCATGAGAGGTTGCCATAATTCAGTTATCTCGGGCAATTGTTTATTAAAGCGGTTCGGCGTGAAGGCTCACGCTGACGTAATGGGTTCAAACGCAGACCGCGTCGACTGTTCGCGATCCGCCAACCACTGGTTTGGATTCAGTTCGGCGGCGGTCACCACTCGTTTTGAAGTAGACCTCTTCGAGTGACGTGCGTCCGGCGACGGCTTGTTCAAGTCCCGCATTGGCGAGTCCCACCATTCCGGCGGCAATTGACATTTCATACAGCTTCGAATGAGGCACGCCGGCTTCGATCGCCATCGTGATCTCGGGGGTGATCGGCATGATTTCGAAAATCGGCAAGCGACCTGAAAAACCGGTGCCCAAACACTTCTTGCAACCTTCACCGCGAAAGAAGTCGGCCGACCGCGAGATCGTTTCATTGGGATCCAAGGCGTCAAGCAAATTGCGATTCGGAGCGACCGGCATCTTGCAGTTTTCACAAACGCGGCGAAGCAGTCGCTGGGCCACACTGCCAAGCAACGAGCCAGCAATTTTGAAGTTATCGACCCCCAGGTCGCTCAATCGCTGAACCGCGCCAACGGCATCGTTGGTATGCAGGGTGCTAATCATCAGGTGGCCAGTCAGAGCGGCTTGAACCGCCGTGGTCGCGGTTTCACTGTCGCGAATTTCACCGACCATAATGACGTCGGGGTCCTGACGCATGATGTATTTCAGTGCGTTGGCGAATCCCATTCCGAACTCGCTATCGCTCTGTACTTGGTTGATCCCCGGCAATCGATATTCGACCGGATCTTCGACCGTGACGATGTTGCGATCGTCGCCATTGAGGTGTTGAAGCACGGCGTACAGAGTCGTACTTTTTCCGCTTCCGGTTGGCCCCGTGACCACAAACATGCCGTGCGGCTTATCGATCATTTCGCGAAGCGATTCGAGGTTGCGGGGCATCATGCCCAATCCGTCAAGCGAGAACGATTTGCCCCCTTCGTCGAGTAGCCGCAGCACCAATTTTTGTCCATCGACCGTGGGAATGCCGCTAACACGAAATCCAACCCGTTTACCATTTTCGTAGACATTCAGGTGACCGTCTTGGGGGCGACGATTTTCAGTCGTATCCATGTCGGCCATGACTTTGATGCGGCTGATCACCGATTCTTCGATGTGATTGGGAATCGTCATGACTTGTTGCAGTTCGCCATCGACACGATAGCGTACTCGCATTTCCGGCTTGAACGGTTCCAGATGAACATCGCTGGCCCCGGCGGTTGCCGCGCCCGACAAAATCGCTTGGACCAAGCGGACAACGGGTGCATCCTCTTGATCGACGGTAACCACCGATTGGTTGACGTCCTCTCCGGAGGCCTGCAATTCTCGAAGTTCGGCGAGTTTCATGTCGACGATCGTTTGACGAGCCACGCTGCGGTCATCGTAGACACGGCTGATCAGATCATCGATATCTTCGGCCAATGCCACTGCGGGTTTGATTTGGTAGCCCGTCATGAGTTCGGCTTCCGCGATCGTTTCGATGTCGTCCGGGGCAACCATGGCAAGAATCAATTGCCGGTTTTCGACTTTGATTGCTCCGGTTTGACGTGTTCTAGCAAAGTCTTCGGGTAACAAACGAGCAATCTGCGCGTCCACTGCCGTGGCATCAATGTCGATGTACGGCACGGCAAACTGTTCGGCCAGCGCACGACCGAGCTGGACGGTTGACAGCAGCTTTTGGCTGACCAGCCAATCTCCTAACAACACGCCTCGCGGCTTCGATGCAAAGGCTGCATCAAGCGACTCGGCACTCATCACGTTTTGTTCGATTAAGACATCGCCTAGTCGTCGCATTTTATTTTCTCGGTCTGTGTGATTTCTTGCGTTCTGTGCTTTACCGGATACCGACACCGTCGGCAGCATGCGAAACGAGGGCAACGATTTTTTCTTCGAGCACAACGGGATCAAACGGGGTGATCAAGTAATCTTGAGCTCCCGCGTAATAGGCGCGCTCGACGGTTTCCAAACTTGGATCTAACGACACGACCAAAACCGAAAACTGATCGGCTTTGAACTCGCCTCGCAGACGCGACAGCCACTCCAACCCATCGCCGTCACGCAGCGCTGTATCGACGATCACCAAATGAGGGGATTTAACTCGAATCCGATCAATCGCCTCGCCACCGGTGCCTACCAACTCGATTTGGTATCCAAGCAACTGCAGCCGAAACGACATCAGTTCCGAAAGCACCGGTTCGGACTGAACCAGCAAGATCCGTACACCGGAAGAATCGAACATCGTGGTGCCTTGTCGGGGCCAAAGGGTGATGGAATGGAAGGAAAGCGAATGCAACTCAAGCAAGAACTCGCGTTGAAATGTAGGTCGCAAAAAGCGAAATGGCGGAAAACATGGGGGCATTAACCGACTCGTTTGTGGGGAATCCAAAGATATTGCTGCCCCACTACCTCCGAGTGCCTTGCAACCCGCCCTCGCATCCTCCGGATCCGCATAACCGTCACAATCCAGATTCCTTGACCGCAGCAACGATTGCTTGCACTCTTTTATTCGATTCCAAGAGCACCCCCTCTAGAGCGTAGTCCAGATTTGAGTGAGGTCGGACTACGGTGTCTCGACGCTGCATTGTTTTGAAGCAGAGCAGTATTTTGGCACATACGTCAGACCGATAACGCGCGGGGCATTGCGCTAGCACAATCGTTGACGAAATCCAGGTGTGGAATTCGTTGGCGAATGACTGAGAGCGTAGACGTATGGAAACTAGGGGGGCCTACTACCTAAGGAATAAGAGCGTGTTGAGGATCTATTTTGCTTCGCTGAAAGTCGCGATCGCGATCGTTTGCGTCGGAATCAGCCTGATACTTGGCAGCAAGTTTCTCGGCTTGATTCCTGAGTCGCTGCATGACAACGGACGCACGTTCATGCGTTTGGTCGCCTTCTTTATCGTCGGTGGTGTTGCTGCCTACACTCTGCTGGTCGTTCGCTTGTTCGGATCTTTCGAAGTCACTCAGGTGGTGACGGACCGTGTTCGCAAATCGTTGGATGCGTTGGCCGAAGGTTTGGTAATCATGGATGACGCTAACCGGATTGTTCTGGCCAACCGCTCGTTCTGTGACACGATCGGTTTGACCGCCGAAGAGTTGGTCGGACAGCGACTTAATTCACTGGGATGGGTGTGCAGTCGTTCGTCGACATCCGAGGACTTTCCTTGGGCTCGGGCGATGAGCGAAAATAAGCGACACGTCGATCAATTGATGCGGTACCAGCATCCCGATGGTTCGTTTCGTTTTTTGGCGATTAACGCCTCCCCCGTGGACGACAGCACCTCGGACGAGGGAGGCGTTTTAGCGACGTTTCGCGATGTGACCGCCGTCGAAGAGCATCGCGCCGAAGTCGAACGACTGCTGCAAATGCTAAGAAACAGTCGCGAAGAAATGTCAAACAAGAACCGCGAACTCCAAGTACTCGCGACTCAAGATGCGTTGACCGGATGCGTGAATCGCCGAGCCCTTTTTGAAAGGTTCGACTCGATTTGGACAACGCTCAACCGCGCCCAACCGATGCTCGCCTGCCTAATGGTCGATAACGATCATTTCAAACAAGTGAACGATACTTATGGACACCAAGTTGGGGACGAAGTATTAAAAGCCGTCGCCAAGATATTGCGTGATTCATTTCGCGCTCCTGCAGTGGTCTGTCGCTACGGTGGCGAAGAGTTTTGCATCCTGATGCCTGGGGTCAGCCTCGATGAAGCGACCAAGGCTGGTGAAATAGCTCGCCAAGGTGTCGCTGCTCAACAATTTGAAGATCAGCCCGAGCTAAGAATCAGTGCAAGCATCGGAGTGTCTCACCTTCAATTTGGCGCCGATGACGCCCTGTCATTGATCAACCAGGCTGATTGTGCGCTCTACGTCGCTAAGCACCAAGGACGCAATCGAGTGGTGGTGTACGGCGAACCCGAAGCCAAATCGGAAGCTCGAGCCGATGAGAATTGCGTTTGCATCTGATACGCGCCGGGTCGCCTAATTGTTACCACTCGTCTGCTGAGCCCATTTATTGGGCTTAAAACATCCCGCCGCCGCCCATACCGCCGCCGCCCATCATTCCCTGTATCGACATCGGCATCGGGACCTCGACCGATTCGAGCACCGGATCGGGACCAAAGTGCGATTCTCGCAGCGTTTGCAGCAGCGTCTCGATTTGCTGATGCACGTCATAGGTGGTTGAAATCAGCAGCGCCGGACGTGTCGACTGAAACGGTGCCATCGTCGAAGTCCCCCCTAACGCCTCCCATGTCTCGGGAAGGATCGTGGTTTGGATCAGATTGATGATTGTGCTTGAATCACCGGGAACGACTCCCGTTCCTTCAAGCCAATAAATTCGATTCAGCAAACGTTCTTCAGCAGCTTCAATGGTCGTGACCGTTAAGGTCTCACCGTGGATCGTGTAGGTTAGGTCGAGATCAGCAAGCATGATCTTCAGTAAACTCTGTAGTTGAACCTGCTTGACGACGAGGTCGACCGGTGTGTCGGTGGTCAGCCCGATCTCTTCCAATGCACGAGCATCGATTCGAATCGGAATATTGGATTCCATCGAGATCGTCTGAAGAGCCTCTTCCAGTGGAGTATCGAAAAAGGTGGCTTGCATCGGGCTATGAAGTGCCGTGGCGATCTTCTTCGCTACAGCTTCGTCGAGATTGATCCAGCGAGAAACCCCGATGCCTTTGTGAACCAGTGACGCGGTGTCCGCGGTGATGACCACGCCATCGTTTTCCACGGTGGCTCGCAGGCCGTGCGGTCGCAACATTTTCCGCAGTGCGGTCTTTAACGGCAGCTCGCTCGCTTGAAGTTGAATTTGGGTTTCGCTCTCTTTGAGTTCAGCGAATGCGACGCCGCGATCATCAATGATGACGGGGACACCGGTAATCGACTCAAGGGCCGTTGGTAGATCGTCGAGCGTGACCTCGACGTTAAATTCAAAGGACTGGTCCATAGCCTGAATCGCATCTTCGGCGACCGCGCCGACTGGATCCGGAACCACCGTTTGCTCAGCCCACATCATGCGTGCGCCGGTGGTGCTCCCTTTGCCGTCTTCCTTTGTCGCATCTTTTGCTTTCTTGTCGAGCGGTTTTCGTTTGGGTTGGTCTCGCGGCCCCGTGGTGATCGTCGCTCCACCTCCACCTCCCCCCATGCCACCCATTCCTCCACCAAACTGAGCCACATGGCTGGGGATTTTAATCGTTTCGGGTTGGTCGCTGGGTTGGCCCGCCGAGCCCGAGACCATTAACAAACCGAGGATGGCAGAACCGGCGATCAAGCCCGCGAGGGTCGTAAACAGTGATGGCATCAGTCGGGTTCCTTGCGAGACGAGGGATTCAAGAAGATGAGGGTCAACGGGAGAATCGGGTAGATCACCGCGATGCAGCGAGTCAATCAGCGATTCACTTGCTTGAGCCGCCGTCGTCGTGGAAACGGTTAACGCATTGGCAGCGGCAAAGGCCAATACCGGAACGACACCGCGACGGCGCAACCGATCGGCGAGTAGTTTTTTTCCACGTTGCAATCGGCCTCGTACCGAGCCAACAGTAGTGCCCAGCGATTCGGCGAGCGACTCGAGCGTGCTGCCTTCGTACAGATGCATCACGATCGCGGCGCGGTAATGTTCCGGCAGATCGGACAATTCTTCGTCCAACACGATCGCTTCGTGTCGCTGTGTTAAACGGTCCAGCGGATCGTCGGGGGTGGCAATCGGTTCAGCCATGGATTCGGTTTCACGTTTGCACGAATGAGTTACGGCCACCGCGGCACGTTGGGCGACGCGGTGCAGCCATCCTGCAAGCCGTTCGGGGTGTCGGATTTTGCTACTGTTGCGTGCCAGGTACAAAAACGTCGTTTGATAAGCATCGTCCGCATCGGCGTGCGATCGGCACCGTCGCCGACAAACACTCAGCACCATCACGCTATAGCGATCGACAAGCGTCGCCATCGCCGCAGCTTCATGGTCTTGATTCCACGCATCGAGTAGATCGGCGTTGGAAACACCACCCAGATCATGTGTCGGACGGGTTGCGTTGGAACTCAATTCGGTCGTTTCTTCAGTAATATTCATGGCATCTATTACTGTAGTGCGACCAACCGGCCGAGGTGCGCGCAGAAAATCAAAATATTTCTGCTGCAAAGCAAACACTCCACCTTCCCGGCCTTGAGTGGCATTGCGGCACGGCGTCGGCAGTTCATTGATTTAGTCGTTATTTTAATAACATAGTCGCCTTTTGCTCCGCAAAAGTTGCGTTTATTGACGCAGCTTTCGCGGAGAAACTATGAGAGGGATTGGAAGAGGAAAAAAGGTTCGGCACACT
>CAXBHV010000121.1:0-10436 GCA_963974855.1 uncultured Rhodopirellula sp.
GCAATCTCCGGATGGCCAGGTCGCGGTTTCGTTTGAGGTACGCGATGACGCACTGTTCTATTCCATTTCCAGGGAAAATAGACCGGTCGTTGATGCGTCCAAAGTCGAGATTTTCGCTGGTGCGAAGATGGCAGTGATTGATCAGTCGATTCGCGAGTGCGATTCGAGTTGGAAACCAGTCTATGGCCAGTTCAGCAGCATCCGCGATCAGCACCGTGAACTGACGCTTTCGCTGTCGGCAGACGAAGTGCCGGTGCAATTGATTTGCCGCGTGTTTGATTGCGGAGTCGGATTCCGCTTTGTGCTGCCGGAAGAGTCCGTAGGCAAGAAGATGACGTATACCAGCGAGTACAAGTTGCTCGGTGGTGCGGCTCACTATGCAGGCCAACGTGGTGCGAAAATCGTTAATCTCGCCAAAGCAAAACGGGTCGCCGTTCCGTTGGTGACGCAGCGAGACGATGGACTGCATGTCGCGTTGCTGGAGTCGGATCTGTATTCCGCCGCCGGGTTTGAAATCATGGGAATCCGTTTTGCCGCTGCCTCAGGCTCGCTGGTGGCGTCGAGTTCTGCTGTCTCGATTGGCGAAGGACAAGTGACGGCATGGCGAGTGATTTTGATCGACGAAACGGCCGGCGATTTGACAGTGAATACGGTCACGTTGAATCTCGCGGCCCCCTGCAAGCTAGCCGATACGAGCTGGATCAAGCCTGGCAAAGGTCTCTGGGACTGGCGGATTCACGGCTATCACAACGGAGAATTTGTCTATGGCATCGATACTCGCAGCTACTTGCATTTGATCGACTTCTGTGCCGAACAAGGCATCGAGTACTTTACCGTCGACGATTTCTGGTTCACCAAAGCGGGCGATGGAAAGATGACTGTCGCACCGGAGGTTGATATTGCCAAGGTGATGAGCTATGCCAAGGAAAAGGGCGTGATGATCATGCTCTATTACGACCGCAAGAAAGGAAACTTCGGCGATGAAACACTGTTCCATCACTATGCGGATCTGGGTGCGGCGGGCATGAAGTACGGCTTCATGGGCAACAAGGCCGACTTCACCCGAGACGCCATCAATGCAGCCGCGGAAAACAAGTTGTTGATCAATTTCCATGACGGACCGGTGCCGATGGCGGGTGTAGAGAGAACGATGCCCAATTTGATCACCCGCGAATACTGCCATGGCCAACAAGACAGCCGAAGTGCGTTCACGCCCGAAACCTTCCTGCAAATGGCAATGGTCAGTGCGCTCACCGGTCCGCTCGACATGTCCAATGGAAACTTCGGGATCAACAGCATCAACGCAGGCGAGCGTAAGAAAGGGCCCAAAAAGAGGAACAGCTACATCTCGACCGTGGTCAGCGAAGTGGCTCGCAACTTGGTGATTTATACGGGATTGGTGACACTGCCCGACGCGCCGGAAGAGTACCTGAAAAAAGCAGATCTGTTTGAATTCCTGAAACAAATGCCTGCGACATGGGACGACACTCGAGTATTGAATTCGAAGATCGGAAACTACATCACGGTTGCTCGCCGCACCGGCGATCGATGGTTTGTCGGTTCGGTCAGCGATCAAACCGCTCAAACGCTTGACATTCCGCTTGATTTCCTTGAGCCTGGAAAAACTTATCAAGCGACCATCTATCAGGATTCGTCCGACGCACACGGCGTAAAGAATCCCGAAGCGTATGAAATCACTACGGCGACCGTGAAACGCCACGATGTGCTTCCAGCAAAAATGGCGGTCGGCGGCGGACATGCCATGATTCTGCGTCCGGTCCACCGTAAACCCTGACAACGCTGAGCAGAACGAGCATTTAATGTCGCCGGAGGATTCGGCCGCAACTTTTTAGATCGATGGAACCAATCGACCACGCTTCTCCAACCGCATCTCCTCACCGCTGAACAATACAATGAAGCTACAACACTATATCGGTGCTTTCTTGCTGACCTTGCCACTGCATGTGGGATCGTCGAATCGTGTGAGTGCACAACAAAGTACCAATGCGAGCCCCTCGAATCCGAATGTCGTGTACATCCTGGCGGATGATTTGGGCTACGGTGATTTGGGTTGCTACGGGGCAACGAAAGTCCAGACACCAAACATCGACGCGCTGGCTAAAGCAGGACGCCGGTTCACCGACGCCCACACCGCATCCGCCGTTTGCACGCCCTCACGCTACGCCTTGTTGACGGGCGAGTATCCCAGCCGCGGCAATGGTGGCAAAGGCGTGTGGGGGCCCGCGCCCGTCACATCCGGACTGCTTGTTGACACGGATCAACTGACGATTGCGGACGTGTTCAAGAACAAAGGTTACGCAACCGCGGCACTGGGTAAATGGCATCTGGGGTTCGGAGAGGGACAGAACGACTGGAAAGAACCGCTGCGGCCGGGGCCTCAAGACCTCGGGTTTGATTACTACTTTGGGTAGCCGGTGGTGAACAGCGCTCCGCCCTTTGTCTATGTCGAGAACGATCGCATCGTTGGCAGCGACCCTGCCGATCCACTGGTCTATATCGGCCGCGGGCATGAAAAAGAGGCAACGCCGATCACAGAAATTCCGCCTGAGGCCTCGCAGCGCACTCCCAATATGTTCAAAGGAGCGGTGGAAGCTCACAAAAACTACAACGACTATACGGTCGGAACGGTTTTGGCAGAAAAGGCTGTAGACTGGATCACGGCGAACAAGCAGAAGCCGTTCTTTCTCTATATGGCCACGACTCATATTCACCACCCCTTCACCCCCGGCAAGCGGTTTCAGGGGTCGAGCGATGCGGAGCTCTACGGCGACTTTATCCAAGAGCTGGACTGGATGGTTGGCGAAGTGACCGGGTGCCTCGAAAAGCAGGGCTTGAGCGAGAACACGCTGATCATTTTCACCAGCGACAATGGCGCGATGCTGAATCTCGGCGGACGCAATGCCGTCAAGGCAGGGCATCGCATCAACGGCGATCTGCTGGGCTTCAAATTCGGTGTCTGGGAGGGCGGGCATCGCGTTCCCTTTATCGCCCGTTGGCATGGAAAGATCGAGGCCGGCAGCACGTCGGATCAATTGATCTGTAACGTTGACATGCTGGCCACGTTTACGGCATTGACCGGGCAAGACTTGGATGCAGTGGAAGACACCGACAGCGTCAATGTGTTGCCCGCGCTCTTAGAGAATCCTGCCGAACCACTTCGCACCGAGTTGCTTCTGGCTCCTCACAAACCAGCGAATTTGGGCATCCGTAAAGGCAAGTGGATGTATATCGGGGCAAGAGGAAGCGGCGGGTTCGGCGGGTCGAAGCCGAACCAACACGCCTGGGGCGGCCCACCTGCGGTGGCCTTTGTTGGCGGCGAAAACAGCGACATCGAAAATGGAAAGTTCAAACCGGGGGCGCCGCCAGCTCAGTTGTACGACCTGGAAAATGATGTACGGCAAACCCAAAATCTTTACAACCAATACCCCGAAGTCGTTCAGGAAATGAAGGCATTGCTGAATTCGTATCGACCTAAGACACCAGCGAATGAAAAGCAAAAACGCGTTCGTAAGCCGAAGGTGACTAAGTAATGAAAGCTCTCAGTTTGTCATTGCTGGCCGGGATTCTGATTCCACTTCTGATCCCGAGTGTAGCAATCGCCCAGACGCCAGCCCGGCCGAACGTCATTTTCTTTTTGACCGATGACCTTGGGTATTCGGACATTGGTTGCTATGGGGCGACGAAGGTCAAGACACCGAACCTCGACCGGCTGGCGGCCGACGGAGTCAAGTTCACTGACTTCCATACAGGTGCGTCAATTTGTTCACCGTCGCGGGCAGCGTTCTTGACGGGTAGCTATCCGCAGCGATGCGGACTTTACATGGGCATCAACCCCATTCGTGACGAGCACTGGTTTCTGGGACTGAACCCTGATGAAGTCACATTGGCTGAACAGTTCAAGAAACAGCACTACCAGACCTTCATGATTGGCAAGTGGCACCTCGGCAAGGAGCCCGAGTTCCATCCTTTCCGACACGGGTTTGATCACTACTACGGCATGCCCAACAACGCCGGCCATTCATCCCATTTCTATGACGGCGAGAAAGAAATCTATACGCAAACGCCGTTGGACCAGTTAACCAAACTGTACACCGACCGCGCGGTCCAGATCATCCACGACCACGGCGACCAACCGTTCTTTCTGTACTTCGCTCACAACTACCCGCACACTCCGTACAAAGCTGGAAAGGATTTTGTGCGATCCTCGAAGGACGGCGTCCGTGGCGACGTGATCCAGGAACTCGATTGGGGTGTCGGTGAAATGATGAAGGCGCTCGAAGAGGCCGGCATCGCTGAGAACACAATCGTCATCTTCACGTCGGACAACGGTCCTGTGAAGCCGCAATACGCCGCGCCCTACCGAGGCACTAAATACGTCACCTTCGAAGGTGGCCACCGAGTGCCGTTTATCTTTCATTGGCCAGCGGTGATCAAGCAAGCTGTGCAATCCGACACCCCCGTGGTCGCGATGGACTTGTTCCCGACCTTGTCCGAAATCATTGGCGAGCCTCTGCCAGCGGATCGAAAACTCGACGGTGTGAGTTTGCTGCCACTGTTGCAAGGCAAACCGCTGGCGCGTCCCGATGATGAACCTTTCTACTATTACAACTGCGAGAATCTGCAAGCGATTCGTCATGGTCACTGGAAATTACATCTGCCGCGCACCACCAAACAGCTTCCCTTTTGGGACAAAAACAAGACCTTTACCAACATCGAATCGCCAGTCCTGTACAACCTGGAATTGGATATCTCCGAATCAACCGATGTTGCCGCTGCGAACCCCGAAGTCGTGCAACAGATGGTTCGCATGGCGGACGAGACTCGCAAAGAGCTGGGTGAATTCATGCAGCGTGGCAGCGGCCAACGGGCCACCGGGTCCGCGATTCCGGGTGCTCCGATCATCAGTCACGGCAAAGATTGGCCGACCGTCGACGCCGCTACTCGCAAGGCGATCCACGCAGAGCGACTGAAGCGACATCCAGATTTGAATCAGAAACCTGCCACGAAGAAAGCAGGCAACAAGAAACGGAAACAAAAAGAAGCAGCGAATTAATTCCCTGTAGCCAATGCATCGGTAGGGTTGCGACACGATCCGAGTCGGTTGTGAAATAGTAGGGCCATGGTTCTACGAAAAGCGGAATGAACCATCACCACTCTGAAGACATTTTCGAGAATGTACTTGAAGGAAACACAATGAACTTATCAATAAGAAAACAATTCGTACTTGTGCTGCTGCTGTCGATCGCTTGGCCGGCAGCGGGCTATTCGGCAGAACCCAAGTCCAGTCGACCTAATTTCGTGATCTTTGTCGCCGACGATATGGGCTGGGGTGATTCGGCAACGTACGGCAATAAACTGATTCAGACGCCGAATATGGACAAGCTTGCGTCGCAAGGCGTGAAGTTCACGCAGTGCTACTCGGCCTGTGGTGTCTGTTCGCCATCACGGTCGGCGATTCTGACGGGGCGGACACCGTATCGCAACGGTGTTTGGCGACACTTGTCGGGAATTCATGAGGCCCACCTGCGTGAGAGCGAAATCACCTTTCCCGAGCTGTTGAAAGATGCCGGCTATGAAACATGTCATGTCGGCAAGTGGCATCTGCTCTCACGACAACAATTCAACACACCCGATTTTCCTCATCCAGGCGATCACGGCTACGACTATTGGATGTGCACACAAAATAACGCCAGTCCCAGCCACAAGAACCCCGACAACTTTGTTCGCAATGGCGAGCCGGTGGGAAAGCTCGAAGGCTACTCCGCCCAGCTCGTTGCATCCGAAGCGGCACATTGGCTCAAAGATATCCATGATTCTGCCAAACCGTTTGCGATGACGGTGTGGGTGCATGAGCCGCATTCGCCGATCGCCACTGACCCACGATTCTCGGACCTGTACAAGGGACACGAGAACAGCAAGTACATGGGGAACATCACGCAGATGGACAACGCGTTGGGAATGGTGATGGATGCCCTGGACGCCCAAGGAGTCAGTGACAATACGTTTCTATTCTTCACATCGGACAACGGTCCCGTGCCGGCGTATGGCGGTACAACTGGCGGCTTGCGAGGCAACAAACGCAGCGATCACGAAGGCGGCATCCGGGTGCCAGGGCTGGCGCGTTGGCCGGGGCATATCGAACCGGGCACCACCAGCGAAGTGCCGGTGATCGGCACCGACCTGTTTGCCACGCTGTTGGACATCGTCGACATTCCGCTGCCCACAGATCGTACGATCGACGGCGTCAGCATGCTGCCCGCCTTCGCCGGCAAACCGATCGAGCGAGAAATCCCGCTGTTTTGGCGTACCCACGTTTCCTCGCCATCCGATCGTGTTGCGATGCGAATTGGCGACTGGAAGATCGTTGGCAATGAAACGCTGACCGAGTTTCAGCTGTTTGAAATCCAAAAGGACTGGAAAGAAGAGAACGACTTGTCTGCCAAGATGCCCGAAAAAACCGAAGAGATGAAAAACGTTCTCTTCAAGCTTTGGGCGGACATCGAAGAGGAAGGCCCCAACGAGTGGTGGGAGAACGAAAGACAGAAACCCTCCAAAGGCGGCAAGCTGAGTTACTAACGCTCAACTTTGCGTTCATCCTCGCTGATGATCTTGGCACGCCGAGTTCGCCGCTCAAATTCTAGCAAGAACACGATGAAATTTACAAAATTGGAAATCAGCATGCATCGAATTTTATTGGCCCTCGTGATGGTGGGCTGGATTGCCGTGGATTCATCTTTGGCAGCGCGTCACGATGTGGACGAAAGCAACAACCCAAAGGCGGACATGGCGTTTGTCAACGAGGCTGCTGCTCCCGAAAATCCGTTGACACTGTGGTACCGCAAACCGGCGACCAAGTGGGAAACCGAAGCGTTGCCGGTGGGAAACGGCCGGCTGGCCGCAATGGTTTTCGGCGGGGTGAATAACGAGCGGATCCAGTTCAACGAAGAGACCGTCTGGGATGGCGTGCCCACCGATTACAACAATCCCGGGGCGCTGAAAGCTTTGCCGGAAGTTCGTCGCCTGCTTTTCGAGGGCAAGAACGCCGAGGCGACTCGGTTGGCGGGGAAGACGATGATGGGGAGTCCGCATCGAATCAAATCCTATCAGACGCTGGGCGATTTGTTCTTGGACTTTCCCGATACCGAAAAGGTCTCGGGCTACCGGCGTGACCTGGATCTGACAACGGCAATCAACCGGACGCATTACAGCGTGGATGGGATCGAGTACACGCGTGAAGTGTTTGTGAGCGCACCGGACCAGGCCATCGTCATCCACCTCAGCGCAAGCCAGCCGGGAAAGATCAACTTCACGGCCCGATTTTCTCGTGACAACGCGACCACACAATCCACGTCGGACAACCGTTTGATCCTACGTGGCAAACTCGGTGTTCATTACGAGGCGCAGCTTCGCCCTGTGGTGAGTGGCGGCAGCGTCCGGTCTGATGACGGAGTACTGAAGGTCTCCGATGCCGATGAAGTCACGCTGCAGGTGGTGGGAGCGACGAGCTACAACAGTGCCACGGACATTTCCGGTGATGCGACTTCACGCTGCGAGGAATACCTGCGAGCGATCGGCAATAAGTCCTATAAAGATTTGCGTGCTGCGCATGTTGCCGACTATCAAAAGCTGTTTAATCGAGTGCAGTTGGACCTAGGGACAACCGACGCGGTCAGAGAGCCGACCGACCAGCGGCTGCAAGAAATCAAGAAGGGGAAACATGATCCTCAGTTCGAAGTTCTGTACTTCCAATTTGGGCGTTACTTGTTGATCAGCAGCTCTCGTCCCGGTTATCTGCCAGCCAACCTGCAAGGCAAGTGGGCGCAGCAATACAACGCGGCTTGGAACAGCGATTATCACTTCAACATCAACTTCCAAATGAACTACTGGCCGGCACAGACCACCAATCTGTCGGAATGCCACCAACCGTACTTCGACTACGTGGAAAGCCTCGTGCCGTTTGGCGAGAAAACGGCCAAGGTGCACTACGGCGCGGACGGCTGGACGCTGCATCACCTCTCGGACATTTTCGGCATGACGGCGCCGGCCGACGGCGTGCACGGCATTTGGCCGATGGGCGCTGCCTGGGCGAGCCGCGGTCTGATGGAGCACTACCGCTTTAATGGTGACAAACAGTTTTTGACCGAGCGGGCGTATCCGATGATGAAGGGCGCTGCGGAATTCATTCTGGACTTCTTGATCGAGGCCCCCGCAGGCACACCCGCGGCCGGGCGACTGGTCACCAATCCATCTCACTCGCCTGAGAACGCGTTCATCCAAGCGGACGGAACCGAGTCGGTGTTCACCTACGCGTCCACAATGGACCTGCAAATCATTCACGATCTGTTTACCGGTCTGCTTGAAGCGAATCAGGCGATCGATCCGACGGGCAATTTTGACAAAAAGTTCCGTAGCGAGCTTGAAACGGCACTAGCAAAACTGCAGCCGCTACAGATCAGTCCCAAAACAGGTCGCTTGCAGGAGTGGATAGAAGACTACGACGAGAAAGATCCGCATCATCGCCACACCTCGCATCTGTATGGGCTTCATCCGGGCAAGCAAATCACGAAGAACGCGACACCCGAGTTGTATGAAGCGGCGAGGAAATCTTTGGAAGCACGTGGGGATGGCGGCAAGGGTTGGTCCATGGCGTGGAAGGTGAACTTTTGGGCCCGTTTTCATAACGGCGACCGTGCTCATAAGTTGTTAAGCAATCTGTTGAGCAAAATGACGCTAACCAACCTGTTCGACACGCATCCGCCGTTCCAGATTGACGGCAACTTCGGCGGTACGGCAGCGATCGCAGAAATGCTTTTGCAAAGTCATGACGGCGAAGTGCACCTCTTGCCTGCTTTGCCAAGCGTATGGAAGGAAGGCTCTGTGAAGGGCCTACGTGCTCGCAGTGGCTTTGAAGTCGACATGCAGTGGAAGGATGGCCAGTTGACGAAAGCAACGATCCGTTCGCTCAATGGAAATCCATTGAAGGTCCGCTACGGCAGTGAAACTCGCGAGCCGGTTCTCGCCAAGGGCGAAAGTTTCAGCTGGGATGGGATATAGGAGGCACGGTGGAATCATGTCTTCGCAAACAGGTTTCACTGGATTGCCCCACATTTGATTTTACACACCAAGACGATGCATATGATCTCAAAACTCGCCTATTTCATCAGTGCCGTCATGGCGCTATCGGTTGTTGCTGCGAAAGCGCAGGAGCCTGTTTCCATTGAGTCGTTATTGAATGAAATGGTCGATCGTGATGCGGTGGCGCGTTATCCAGAAAACGATTTTCGACTGAAACAGCACAGCAGTTACAACCGAGCATCCACAACCCCCGATGACCCCAAAGGCTGGTTCAATAACAAGGACAACAACACGAGCGACAAGGACAAATGTTTTGTTCGCGTCGAAGAAAACAACGGACGCATGGAATGGGTCTTGATGGACCACGAGGGGCCGGGTGCGATCGTGCGCACCTGGATGCCTTGGCGTGGTCACTCAAACGCAAGCACCGATATCAACTTGCGAATTTATCTCGACGGCGCGGATGATCCTGTGCTGGAAGGGAACATGCTAAGCATGTTTGATGGCAGTGGAGTGATTCCGTATCCCTTCGCGCATCCGTCCCTGCGATCGGCGGTGAGTTTTTTTCCGATTCCCTATGCGAAAAGCTGCAAGGTGACTACGGATCAAATGCCGTTCTTTTTTCAGTTCACTTTTCGCGAATACGACCAAGACACTCCGATCAAGACCTTTACAATGGAAGACTTTCAAGCGGCGAAGGAACTAATTGAAAAGACGGGCAAGCTGCTTTTGAATCCCGGTAGCGAAACGCGTCACGAGTCTCGTCCATCCTCCGATCCGAAAGTTTTGACGACTTCCGCTACGATCGAATCTCAAGGCACACAGTCGCTGGACCTTCCCGCAGGCACGGCCGCAGTACGGGAATTGTCGGTCAAGCTGGGCAGCTATGAGGATCCCAAGATTACGCGTCAGGTGGTGCTCAGGGCAGAGTTCGACGGCAAGGAAACCCTCTGGTGCCCGATCGGAGATTTTTTCGGGTCGGGTATCGGATTGAATCCGGTGCAAGGTTGGTCCAGCACCGTAGCGGAAGACGGGACAATGACATGTCGCTGGGTGATGCCTTATCAAAACAGCGGCAAGGTCTCGCTGCAAAACCTCAGTGGAACACCAATCGATGCCGAGTTGGTCGTCAAAACCGGAGACTGGGACTGGGATGATCGCTCGATGTATTTCCACGCGGGTTGGCGCGGCCAATATCCGGTACCCACGCGTCCCTATTCGGATTGGAATTACGTCACGCTCAAAGGGCGTGGCGTGTATGTCGCCGATACGCTGACAGTCATGAACCCCGTCGAAAAATGGTGGGGCGAGGGTGATGAGAAAATCTGGGTCGATGGAGA
>CAXBHV010000122.1:0-10418 GCA_963974855.1 uncultured Rhodopirellula sp.
GGCTCACTAAATCAACAAGCCGCTAGCGCCAAAACGGCCAATTTACTGAAAAACTCCTGCCCAACTGCTTAGTGGTTGGTTGCGAACGGTCGCCCGTCAACTTATTGCAGCAGATTACCGCAGCGATAGCAGTATTTTGCGTCTTTCAAGTGACTGGTGACTTCACATACCGAACAGGGATGTGGTTCACGATTCTGACTTTCGCCAGCCCTCAGCCCCACCAATTCGGCGCTGACGAAACCGCTGGGTACAATGATCAAACTGTAGCCAAGCAGGATCAGAACCGCTGAAATCATTTTGCCAATTGATGTTTTGGGAACCACGTCGCCGTAACCCACGGTGGTCATGGTCACAATCGCCCAGTACATCGATTGAGGAATCGAGGTGAAGTGGCTGTCGGGGTTCACGTGAGTGACTTCGTCTACGTTGAACAGTAGCGTTTCCACGTGATACATCAGTGCACCACTGATCGTCACCGCAACCAACACGACCGCAAGAAAGACGACGATCTTGTTACGCGCACTCCAAATGGCATACGAAAGCTCATCCGCTTCGTTCATCATTCGCCAAAGTTTCAGTACGCGAAAGACTCGGAGCAGTCGGATGCTGCGGAGCGTGAGCAGCGAACGCGACGAACTGCCGACAAAGAAGGTCAAATAGCTTGGCACCACACTCAATAGGTCGATGATGCCCCAGAAACTGACGGCGTAGCGAAGCGGATGCCTCGAGCAGAGTAGTCGCAGCCCGTATTCGATCGTGAACAGAATCGTCAGAAACCATTCGGCTGCGGTAAACGCATCGAGCAAACGCCCGTATCCAGGTTCACGAAAATCGGGAACCGTTTCGAGGGCGACGAACAGAATGCTGGCGAGAATCGCAACCAATAACCCGATGTCGAACCAGCGTCCGGCTGGCGTGTCGGCCTCGAAGATGACGTCGTACATCGTTTGACGCCACGGCGGCGAATCAGGCCGCTGGGTTTGACGTCGCCGCTGCGTTTTTTGCTGGGCATGCGAACCAGGACGCGTCGATGTCATGGGGTCGGGAGATGAGGTCGCCATGACTTCGTTTGATGGGGTTAAGAGAAGGAGATCGAATCCGTGCCCGTCCAGATGGGAGCTCAGTCCAGATGAGAGCTCAATCGTAGCCTAGGAATCCGCTGAACGCACGACGCGGATTGCCCAGGCTACGAATACAATCTCAAAAAATTAAACTAACTCTTCTTTTCCGGGAACCGCAAAACCACGCGGAGCACCCGGCCCTTTGATATCCAAATCGCTAGGTACGAGATCGAGTTTAGATTCGTTGGCGACAAAATCCCAGGTCACCGCTTGGCCGGTATAAGCCGCCATGCGGCCGAGCACTGCGGTCAGCGAGCTGGCAGCGGTTTCGGCAAACTCGACGATCGGTTTGCCTTCGCGAATCGAATCGACGAGGTCTTTGTGCTCCTGCTTGTACGCCGCACCGATGTCGCCGGACATTTCCCAAGTCGTCTTGCCATCGCGGGTTTTGATCGAAGCCCCGCTGTTGCCACCCAAGATCGTGCAAGTTCCCTTGGTGCCGTAGATCACGTTGCTGTTGTCCGACTTCGTGTCTGGAATTTGCCGACACATGAACGACACCACGCGGTCGCCGGGATACACATAGAAACGTCCGCCACCACCGTACGCGGATACGGGTGGACCGCCCATGATCCAGTTGATGGTGTCAATGTTGTGAACCGCTTGCTCGGAAATTTGATCGCCCGAAAGCCAGACGAAATGCATCCAGTTGTAGAGCTGGTACTCGGCGTCGCTCATGCCTTCTTTGCGTTGTCGATACCAAATGCCGTTGGAACAGTAGCGAGCAGTACCGCTGATGATGTCACCAATTTCGCCTTCGTGGATCCGCTTGATCGCTTCGACGTAATTGGTCTGCCGCCGGTACTGGGTTCCGGTAACGATGGCGGTCTGGTTCGCTCGGGCCTTTTTGTCGGCTTCGAGACATTGCCGGTAACCTGCTGGATCCACGCAAGTCGGCTTTTCAGCAAAAACATGTTTCCCAGCGTCAACCGCGTCCAATACATACGGAGCACGGAATCCCGGCGGCGTGGCGAACAGCACGACGTCGACATCTTTGTTGTCGAGCACTCGTTTGTAAGCGTCCAAACCGTGGTGCATATCGCTCGGTTTGACGTCGAGCTTGTCGGCGTAGCGTGACGCGAGCGACTTGCAAATGTTTTGGCATTTCTGTTCAACCAAGTCCGCGACGGCAACCAATTGGACGTTGTCGTTGATCGACAACGAATCGTTGATGGCTCCGCTGCCACGTCCACCGGCACCGACGAGTCCCAAACGAATCGGCTCGGGTTTCGATTCCGCGGGCTCGCTGCCACGCAGCACTCGCGTGGATGCAAAAGTCGATGCCACGCCGGCTGAGATCACGCCGCTGTTTTGGATGAATTTACGCCGCGAGGGTAGCGGGGTTTCTGAAGACACAGTGGGGTTGGTTCTGATCGGTTGGGTCATGCGAGTTTCGGGCCTCGGCGTTTGGGAAAGGTGGGAAATCAATCTGTGAAGGTGGGAAAACAGACGGAGAGAACGGTTCAGCCCCCAATCAAGGTGGTCGGCTGGGATCGCAACGACGTTCGCCGCGAAAAAACATCCATTCCGTCTCGCCCTAGGATACAGCAAACGCCCGCGTAGTGTTGGATACCGCGACGCAATCGTTGACCTCGGAATAATCGCTACGACCACTTCCCGTGTTCCAACCTTTGTATTCGCCCGGTCGGAAGCCGGTTTGTGAGGTAAACCACTGTAGAGGGACCGTTGTGTCTCGGTGGACTCCAAGGAACCCAAGCAGATGAACCTAATCAAATCAGCAGCTTTATTGGCTCGAACCGAGTTGGCGGCTCCCGTACGTGCCGTGCGTAATCGCTTGCTTTCGCGTGAAGGGATTTCGCCGCTGTGCGTCTCGTTCTATCACCGCGTTGCCGACACCCACTCCAACGATTGGACGATTTCACGACGAGAGTTTTTGCGGCACGTTGACTACTGCCAAGCGTCCTTCGATCTGATCGGACTTGATGAGCTACAAAATCGAGTCGACAACAACCATTGCTCCCATCCGACCCTGACCTTCACCTTTGACGATGGCTACGCTGAAAACTGTGAATTTGCTCTGCCGTTACTAGCCGAGCGAAACATTCCGTGCGTCTATTTTGTTGCCATCGGACATGTCAAACATCAAAGGCCGTTTCCGCATGATGTTGAAGCTGGCGTCGATCTGGCACCCAATACCTTGCAACAACTACGTGACATCTCGGATTTGGGAATCGAAATCGGACTGCACACCCGCAATCATGTCGATTTTTCAAAGGTGAGCGATCCCAATATCGTGCATCACGAAATCACGACGGCAAAAGACGAGCTTGAACAATGGATCGGGCGTCCGGTTCGCTATTTTGCAGTGCCCTATGGGTTGCCCTCGCAATTGACGTCGATGGTGATCGACGCGGTTGATCGCTGCGGCATGCTTGGCTTCTGTAGCGCGTTTGGTGCCTACAACACTGTCGGACGCGACTCGTTTCACATTCGCCGTTTTCACGGAGATCCGTGTTTCTCGCGAATGAAGAATTGGCTCAGCTTTGATCCACGGAAATTGCGACTCGAGCCCAATGTGAACTATGCATTAAGGCCTCGTGCTTCAGCACACACCCAACCCACGCAATGTCAGCAAAGTGGTGGTGGATCAAACCAAGATTTGCCCGTTGGGGAAACAGCGTCGCAATCTGTTTATCCAAACATGCCTCAAGTCACCATACCACAGACTCACGTCACTTCGGTTGGCTAAGGGGTGAGTTGGCACAGCGAGGCCAATGCCTCGCTAAATCTCTTAATTCTGAACCGGGATTCGCAACCCGCTGGACGCACATCAGTAATCTATCCGCAAGACCATCGATCAAATGCTCAATCAAATTCAGCAAATTTATCGTCCCGTACCGCCGCGTCACAAAGAGGGGCCGCTGCGATGCATGTTTGTGATTACAAGCATGCCGGTGGGAGGCGCTGAGACATTGCTTGTCAATCTGATGCGACGGATGAACCCCGAGGTCATGATTCCGGAAGTCGCATGCCTGAAAGATCCCGGAGTTCTCGGAGATCAAATCGCGAGCGAATTCAAAGTCCATTTCAATCTACTGTCCAGCAAATACGACCTGCGTGTGCTGCCACGTCTTGTGCATTTGATGCACAGCCGCTGGATCGACGTCGTAATCACGGTCGGCGCGGGCGACAAGATGTTTTGGGGACGCGTCGCAGCAAAGATAGCTGGGGTGCCCGTGATCGCGTCGGCGCTGCACTCGACCGGATGGCCCGACGGTGTCGGCCGTCTCAACCGCAAGTTGACTTGTATCACCGATGCCTTTATCGGTGTCGCCGAATCTCATGGTGAATTCTTGACTTCGTTCGAGAAATTTCCCGCCTCGAAAGTAAACGTGATTCGCAATGGAGTGGACTGCGATCGCTTTCACGCATCTGCCTCTGCACGGCAATCGCTCCGCAACGAGCTTGGTATTCCAAGCGACGCCCCGGTCGTCGGTTTGGTGGCCGCGCTCCGCAGCGAAAAAAATCACGCCATGTTACTAAACACAGCGGCAACGATCCGCAATCAAAATCGCGATTCACGATTGGGGCAAACCCACTGGGTGATCGTCGGTGATGGGCCCGAGCGGACCGCTATCGAGAATCTTCGCGACGAATTAGACCTTGGCTCTCACGTCCATCTGATGGGCACACGTCATGACACGCCCGAACTTGTCGCCGGCATGGATGTGTTCGCACTAACGTCGCTCAATGAAGCATCGCCTGTTTCGATCCTCGAAGCATTGGCGTGCTGCGTTCCTGTCGTCGCGACCGACGTCGGATCGATTTCCGAATCGGTGATTCCCGACGTCACGGGCCACCTAGTGCCTTCGCAAGACGTGCCGGCGATGGCCAACGCCGTTTCGCAATTACTAAACGACCCCGAGACAGCGCGTCGGATGGGAGAACAGGGACGCGAGCACGTCGTGGCAAGCGGATCTCTCGATTCGATGGTGCGAGGATACGAGTCGCTCGCAACTCGGTTATACGACTCGAAAATATTAAAAAACGCTCTTCCAACGCCACGACCGGCCAAGGTGTCGCCCCAAGAGCAACCCACAAACAGCATTTCCTACTAAACGAGACACAGTGTTGCCCGCCCCCCTGTTGGAATGCCGACGCGTCGTCGGCACGAAAGTTGCGAAACGTATTTCCGTTTCACGTATCACCCGGGCGAAAGAACGCTGGCGACTTAATGTTGGATCAATAAGTAAGGTTGGCAACCAAAGCGTCTCAGTGGACTTCGGTCGACGCAGTCCATTCGCGATCAAGCCAATGGCTTCAATCCGAGTGTGGCCAAAACTCCTCGCAGCAGCGACGAGCGCGGTTGCGAAAACGGTCATCAAATTTGGCAATGGATCGTTTGAAGCCCAATGAAATAATCGATTAAAGACAACGTAAAGGTCCTTTGTTTTCCATTTAGCCTATCTTGCCGTCTCATGCATAACTGTTACGTCTTATTCCCATTAAATGAGAGCGGAATATGGAGACTTTCCCTTGTCTGAATGAAAATCACCGTTAATCTGACAAAGATTGGCCCATTAGTCAAAAATAAAGAATCTTGCTGCTACCCCCTCTGAAAAGTGTGTCGCGTGCGATTCTTACCCCTCCCCGCGGTTGCTATCACAGGTAGAAGTAAATGTTCAATCTCCTTCCACAATTTTCCCATAGGGCGATCGCATTGACTGCGATCAGTGTCAGCGTGTTTGCAGTTTCATCGCTGCAAACGGGTTCCGCGCTATCGCAAGATTGGTCAGAAAAAGTCTTTCCGATCAAAGCTCATGACTTTGGCGCGGTTGCCGTCGCGGCGAAGACGGAATTTCGTTTCCCGGTCAGTAATCCATACTCAACCCCGCTGCACATCCAATCGGTGCGGGCGAGTTGTGGTTGCACCACGCCGATCATTGAGACTCATTACATTCAACCGGGCGAAACCGGCTCGATCTTGGCTCGTTTCAATACCGGGACGTTTCGTGGCAAGAAGGGGGCGACGTTGACGGTGGTGGTGGACCAACCTTTTTACGCCGAAGCACGCTTGGTCGTGGATGGATATATCCGCAGCGATATGGTGTTTCACCCAGGCGAAGTCAATTTTGATCGTGCCACGCAAGGCGAAGTTAAGACTAAAACGAGCAAAATTCTCTATGCAGGACGTGATGATTGGCAGGTGACGGACGTTGTCAGCAACAAGCCATGGCTATTGACCTCATTCAAGCAACTCAGCCGAGGTAGTGGCCGTGCGGACTATGAAATCACGGTCACCATCCAAGAAGATGCCCCCCAAGGCTTCTTTCAAGACGAAGTCACCGTGGTTACGAACGATCGGTCAATGCCACGCGTTCCGCTACGTGTCAGTGGCCAAGTTGAAAGTCTGCTTAGCATTTCACCGCAATCGATTGCTCTTGGCAGTGTGAAGCCTGGTCTCGAAACGATTGGTGATCCGCAGCCAAGAACCTGTCATGATTGAATCGATTGAGTGCGAAGGCTGGGACGTCAAATTCGATCGTCCGACCGCCGAAAACACGACTTTTCTGCTAGATGTGACTTTCACTCCGACCGATTCGACTGGAAACGTCCGAAAGCCTGTTGTCATTTCGACCTCGGGTGCCAAGTCGGTGCAAGCAAAAGCCTTGCTGACCGCCGATATCCGTTCGGAGTAACGGCGATCGCGGCCACCCTGTCTAACGGATTGGTCGCAGTCCGGCAGAAGTAACTCAATGAAAACGCCTCTCGAAAGTTCGGGAGGCGTTTTTTTGTTGGCGTTTGCGGCTCAATCCATGTCATCTTCGATCGGCACACGGTGCGGGTGCATCGAAGGCGACGCGTTTTTCGGTAACGCGAATGGCTGTGGCAATCTTTGCGGCCTGGGGAGTTCTTTCTGCGTGCGGAGAATGGACGCATCAGGGGAAGAGCAACCAATGTAGGTGTCCTAATGTCGTCACTACCGGTATTGGCTGCCGTAATCGGTTTTAGATGCATAGAAGGACCCACCCAGATGACGATTACTTCCAGCACGGGGAAGACGGGGTTCCGAAGAAATACCTCGAAACGGCTCAACAAGGATTGTTGTTGCTGTTTCGAAATCTTCGGTGACATCGTCCTTTAGCACTTCAGCTAAAGGCGGTTCGGCTTCCACTTTACAATTTTAGGGTAACGGACCACACGCCGACCATCGGTTCGAGCAACGAATCAAGAAGGCGATGCTGGTTAGCGAAAGAGCCTGACAAATAGAGGTCAACGTTTTTCGTTGTGCCAGCGAGTCGATTCGGTGAAATATATAAAAAGGAGTTTATAGATGAGAACCAATTTTATGCGGTGCGTTGCGATTGCCCTAGGCATGAGCGTTTGTAACGCCGCGATTGCACAAAATGCACCGTCGGTTGAACAATACAATTCGCCTTCGAAGTGGAACAACTTCAACATTGTTCCACCACAACAACCGGCAATGCCACAACAGAGCATGCAACCTCAAGGTTACTTGCACACGGTATCAACGGGCGGACCCGTCGGTGCGGCAAAACAGGATAATGCTGAGATTCTTCCGGCACCCAAAGGTGTACCTGCACAGCCAGCGCCACGCATGCCTGCACCGCCACAGGTTCAGCAGCAGCAGCAGCAGCCTCAGGCTCAACCGCAGCAAGGGACTCAGTTGAACCACCCGGGGTACCAGCAGCCAATGGCACCGGTTCCTTATTCGACGACGGGTGTCCAAGCCGGACCTGGATGTGCTCCCGGTGCTGCTCAGGGATACGGTCAACCCGGATATCAGCAGGCACCCGCTCATTGGCCGGCGCCGCAACCGACATCGGAAACACCGTTGGTCGATGGATCCTCGCCTTACACCGGACCTCAATCCTTTTACAACAACGGTTACTCGAGCCAAGGTTTCGCAGCACAAAGTTGTGATACCGGAGCCTGTGCGACGCCCGGCACACGACCTAATCTTGCACCTTGGTACGGTGGGTTCAATTTGCTGTTCTGGCAAATGGAAACCAACCATTCCCGTCGTCTGATCGCTTTCGACTCGGGTTATGGCACCCATACCACTACCGGCGTTGTGGATCCTGACTCGACATTGGGATACGACTTGACGTTCGGTCGCTACTTGGATTGCGGTCGGTATGGGCTGAGTGCCACGTATATGAACTTCAACCCAAGTCAATCGGAAACGATCGTGACTGCGGGATCCTACTACGCTCCGCTTGCATCTTGGAACAATATCTCGATCGACCCCAATGGTACGGGCGTCGATACGGTTTACAACTTGTACGATAATGCAGCGGCTTACCGCGTCCGCCGCAACGTCGAAATGCAAGGCATTGAGGTCAACTTGACCAGTTTTGGTTTGATGGGAGCCCAGCGTGCTGCAGCAATGTGCAGCCAAGGTGCCTGTGGTAGCATCGGAGCAAGTTTGGGGATTGGCAACTCATGTAACGGTTACGGTGGAGCAACCGGTCCATTGGTTCGTGCCACTAGCGGTCGTGTCCGTGTGAACACCAGCCACGGTTTCCGTTGGTTCCAATTCAACGATGAGTTCGAATTCGCTGCGAATATCGATGGATCGGGTGGCTACCAAGCGACTGACCTTTATTACAACATTGACGTTGAAAACAACCTGTTCGGTTATCAATATGGCTCGATGTTGACTTACTGCCTGAACAGTCGTTGCAATCTAGGCATCGGCGGCAAGTTTGGTATCTACGGCAACCGAGCGGAAATGACTCAGCGAATGGGAACCGCTTCCGGCTACGCTTACGAAACGACGATGCCATCGGAATTTGTCAACACCAGATCAAGTGATACGGTATTGGCTGGACTTGGTGAAATCGATCTTGGCTTGGGCTATCGTCTGAACAATGCCTGGACCGTCCGTGGCGGTTACCGCATGTTGGGTGCCGCTGGCGTTGCGACTTCAACAGGTTCGCTTGACCAAGATTACAGTTCCGTGGCGACCACCGGCGGCGTTTATGCCAACGACTCGCTACTACTGCACGGTGCCTACGTTGGAATGAACTTCAACTGGTAAGCAAAACGCAGCCTAAGCTGAAAATGAGATTTTAAGACATCTGACCGCAACGCTTGCTCGTTCGGTCAGAGCGACTCACCCTGGCGGGGAAACCTGCCAGGGTGTTTTTTTGTTTTGCAAGGGCCTGGCTGCACGCCAAATTTAGCCCCGGATGGATGATGATCGCGATAAAGATTAGGCTGATAGGCGTTGCGTTTTCGTGGAAATTTACTCCATCAAAGTGATACTGATTTGAGCGATTTGCCCCCCCCGACGAAACCGGAGCCGTTGATCGACCCTTCGTTTCTGTTTCGATTCGAGATTCGGCTACTTCAGGACGAGATGAAGTGGTCGAGCAAGGGGCTGACGCTTCCCGAAACGTGTCGGTTGCCATCGTTTGGTGCACTCGGCGAGCGACCGGTTTTTGCCGATGTGCGGATGGCTTGGAATGCGAGCGGGATCGGATTGACCGTCAATGTCACTGGCAAGCGGCAATTGCCGTGGTGTCGCGATTCACGACTGGACGACAGCGACGGATTTCATTTTTGGATCGATACGCGTTGTAGCCCTGGGATTCACCGAGCGACCCAGTATTGCCATCGTTTTCTGTGGATGCCCGCCGGAGGTGGCCCCAAGCGTGAACATCCTGTCGCTGCCTGGATTCCAATCAACCGTGCTCGTGCTAACCCCAAACCGGTCGCGTCAAACGAATTAAAGATCGCGGCCTACCCACGCCACGACGGCTATCAAATGTCCGGCTTTGTACCAGCCCAGGCACTCACAGGTTTTGATCCTGCGAGCCAACCTCGTATCAGTCTGTACTACGCAGTGATCGACCGCGAACTCGGTTGGCAAACGCTCACGCTCGGTCCCGAGTACCCCGTGTTGGAAGACCCCAGCCTGTGGGGCGAAGCCGTACTCGCGTAACCGCCGCCCACCACGCACTCCCCCTGTTGCCCTCCTTCCTCACTCCCCTCCTTCCTCCCGCAGGCGTCTCACCATGGCCAGCTCATCAATCGAAGCGTTTCCTACTCCGCTGCTGAGTGTCGATTTACCGACGGTGCGAAAGAATTTGCAGTCGATGGCAGACTATACCGCCGATCACAGTCTAAATTTGCGGCCGCATATCAAGACGCACAAATCACGCTTGTTTTCGCAGATGCAGCTCGAGTTTGGAGCGGTCGGATTGACCTCGGCCAAACCATCGGAGGCGATTGCTGCGGCAAGCGATGCCGAAGACATTTTGATTGCGTATCCATGCTTTACCCCTGCACGGATGCAGTTGCTTGAGT
>CAXBHV010000123.1:0-10362 GCA_963974855.1 uncultured Rhodopirellula sp.
GCAGACAAGCATGTTCGTAACCGAAGACAGCCTGCACTCCGGGAACGAGATGACGGCGGGATACATCCCGATCGAATCCGGGCTCCGACCACTCCCAAACTCGATCGCCCAGACGTTGAGAACGATCCAGACGGCCGGCGGTCAAACGAATCAATTCTCGCCAAGGAGATTGGGTGACCACCGAAGCTGGAATTTCCTGTAATTCCCGTTTGCGAAGTTCCCTCGACAAATCCCAACCGAGGATCTTGCCGGCACGGGAGAACCAGCGTTGCCAGCGTTGGCGGGGATCGTCGAAAAATGCGGTATGGAAGTGGTGTAGCATGCCCGCTTCCCATAGGGCTCTTGCGTCCTGTTGCACATGGGGTGCCACCATGGTGTGAAATAGGAGAGTCTTCATCTCAGCTTATCGCCCTTGGGTCCAGTGTTTGACCCGAGCTGCGGCGCGCCAACCGAGGAATCGATTTGTCCACTGGACGAGTCTTCCTCCGAGAATACGGCGAGCGGAACCTCCAGCAGCTAGGGCCATTTGATGGGCTTTGGTTGCCTCGGCGGCAAGGGTGGGATGCAGCTCGTAGGCGAGCATTTGCCAACCGTCCGCAATCGCTTCTTGCGCTCGGGGCGATGAGTCCATCGAGGTGACGTGTTGAATGATTAGTTCGATAGATTGTTGTTGGGAGCGCAGGGATCGGGCGTCCCGCCGTCGACTGAGGCTACTCGCTTGGCCGGAGCGGTAGTAGCATCGGGCCCCTTCGCAAAAGACGATACCCGCGGATTGTAGCATGACTCGACAGAAATACTCACCGTCATCGTTGAGGGTCAGTGACTCGTTCCATGGGCCCGCTCGCTCGATTACTTCACGGGGGGTGAGCCAGCATATGGGCGGCATCATCCAATCCTCTCGCAGTTGCCGAATTTGAAACTCCATTCCCGATTGGTTACGCCACTGGGGTTCGGTGGCGAATACAGCTTCGTCTGGAGATGAACGAAAGCGGGCCCAGGCTGCGGACGCCATGAAGCCTGTCGGCTCATGCTGGAGCCGTTCGAGTTGCTGTTTTATCTTATCGGTTGCCAGTAAGTCATCGGCATCCAAAAATTGGATATAGTCTCCTTTGGCCTGACGGAGTCCGTGATTTCGGGCGGCAGCGGCTCCTGCGTTGGATTGGGTCAGTATGATCACACCTCGAGGGACAAACGATTTGGCGATCTCGAGACTGTTATCCTTCGATCCATCGTCGACCACGATTACTTCTGTGGTCACCCCGGTTTGGGCTAACGCCGATTCCAGCGAGGCGGAAAGCCAAGGACCTGCGTTGTAACAGGGTATGATTATGCTGACTTTGGCAGGAATCATGTGGACGGAATCAGCGTTGGTGCGGGAAGGCGACTATGCTTCCCCATAGTGGCGTTGGTCGGAAGCAGAAGAGAACGGGGACTCAGTGACCAACATTAGTTGGCCCCTGCTCTAGAGGGCGGGGGCCAATTCTTGCGCAACGCATCGGCGAAGGTTTTGAACACCGCGGCCTGTGAAAATAAACGATGACCAGTCGTCAGAGCTCCTTGAGCCAGTGCATGACGGTAGGGAATATTTTCGATGAGCTTTCGCACTTCCGCCCTCAGCCCCGCGGGATCTTCGTCCGTAACGAGCGCAGCGGCCTCCGGGTAAGATTGCGCCCAATGAGTAGCGGTTCCGTAACGTGGGGCGCGAACAAGGATCGGCAAGCCTGCCACGGTGTAATCGGTGAGTTTACTAGGAAAACACAGCTCAACGTTGGCCCGATCCTCGGGCGCAAAACTCATGGGTAGATACATCGCATCGGCCGATTCGATGAGATCTTGATGTAAGGCTTCGACCGGACGGAAAGGCACAATGTCGACGTTCTGGGTGCGCAATCCGACGGTGCGAAGTTGATCTAAAGTGAGTCCTTGATAGATTTTTAGTCTCACCCCGAGGTCAGCTGTGGCATTGGCAAAGTCCGCCAACGTGCGACGCTGCCCGATGGACGGAGCCGATCCGGCGTAGGCGAAAACAAACGCATCAGAGACGGGCGGTCGCAAAGTGGGGGCGTGTAGCTCAGTCGCGTTCGCTCCGCGACTGGGGTATACGACCATACCGCTGGCCCCGTAGAGTTTGCGGTAATGGGATTCCATGTCGGGTGAAACCGGAAGACGAGTGGAGGCTTGGCGATAAACGTTCTCGAAAAGCGTGTGGGCCTTGGGATCAAGTCCTGGTAGGAGCGACATATATAGACGCCAATGGTCATGCACAATCAGATGAAAGGGAACCTGCAGTGCTCGAGCAGCAGCGGCAGCGACAATCCAACCGAATCCGTGGGCAACCCCAAGAATTGCATCGGGGCGCGCGGAGCGAAGTTTACTCGCGACACGTCTGCCGCATGCGGGAGCCCGAAGGAATATCCAGCTTGAGTAGAGCCGAGTAAATCGAGTGCGAATCAACCGACGGTTGAGGAGGAAAAATCGCTCATGTTTAACGGGAAGTTGCAGTTTCGGGTTCGGGGCATTGTCGAGCGATTCTGCGATAGTCAGGCGCTCCCGAGGGTAGGTCTCCAAAAGGCGATAAAGCAGCGCTGGTCCTGCCGAAATATTTCGAACAGGAACTTCGCCAACATAAGCTAAACGCGGTAAGTTTTGAATCATGAATATGGGGCTCGATTGACCATTTCATCGACGATCAAGTGACCGGTGTTAATCTACCGGGACTCGTTGGGCCGGAGGAATTGGCGCCAGTTAGTTTGAAAATACCAGCGCTTCGATTCAGCCACGTAGTGGTGCATCACGGCTTGGCACACTTGGGCCTCGGGAGGGCGGGGCAGCGTGATGTAATCTTCCGCTGGTGCGATGGTACACTCCCGATTGGCTACCAGCATGGCCACCAAGGCCTGCTCGAGATAGTAATTGGTCTTTTCTCGCTCAATCAGTTCGGCGCACCATTGCTCCAGTTGATTCCAGTCGAGCTCGTCGCTGTTGAGTCCACAAAGCCCGACGTTGACCTTCTCGGCCAACGGATTTTGGGCAAGTTCGCTGAGCAATGCATTGGAGTAACCGTAGGAAGTTTGGACATCGATTGCATGAAGCGGAGTCCGGGGCTCTGATGACCACCGCAACAGGAGTTCGGGGCGGCGGAAGAATAGAAGGTCCGAATCGATCACCAACTTCCAGCCGCTTGAGCCCAAATGAGGATCAATCAGTTTACGAATGTTGGGGTAGTGCTCCCAACGATCTCGCAGGTAAGGGAACTTCGATTGAGGCAGAAGGGCATCGAGATTTTTTCGGATTTGCTCGATACTGACGAAGCGACTTTGGGGAGCAATGCGTTGGAGGTGGGCGCATGTCTCGGGCAAGAGAGTGCCATCGTCGTAGATGAACGGTCGGATTGGGCGATCGCAGTGCAGCTGCAGGGAATACAAACAGAACGCGGTTTGATCCCAGAAACGGGCTCCGGTGAGCAGATGAAGCTCGAATGGCTCTCCGTTTCGCGGCGGGATTGCGGGAAGTGATTTCGCCGCCTGCGCCATGGCTTTGTGGCCTTTTTGAGCCAAATGCTGCTGCCAGGGGCCTCCTTCGGAAAAACAGCGTTGCAACTTTTCCTTGGGACGAAACCAAAAGTAGAGAGCAAGGCGTCCCAGTATCGAACCAGTCGCAGGAGCTTTGTTATTTGGTGTCACAAAATTGAATTGGTGGTTTCTTCGACCTAACGTCGAAACGAAGAAATTGAACGATCGGCGAAGTCTTTTGCCGATTGACGAATGAAAGGTGAGGTAGTGTTAGCCTGTATTGGCTGAACAAAGCGTCTGATTTCGGATCGTCCCCAGACCAAAATTCGCGTTCCTAAATGTGTCCCTTTTCTGCGATGAGGGCGCGACCTTCAAAGTGACCACAAGCGCCTTGCCAGCGGACCCAAGCGGCTTGTCCGGACCAGACCTGTCTCGTAAACCATGCCTTAATCTGACGCAGTGGCACGGACCAACGGGGAATGGGCGACCATCCTGCGGGCCGAATGCCATGACGGTCCAGAACTTGAATCCAAGAACACTGGATGCCTCGGTTTAAACGCCCTAGATAGGAGGTGTCCAATCGTCCTTGGGGAATGAGATGCGTCAGGCTGAGATTCGGAAAGTAGGCGACGTCCCATCCGGAGGCACAGCAGGACAACACTATTTCATTGTCGCCGCCAGAGGTGAGTGAAGCACCCTTACGATCGGTTGATCCACTCAAACTGGAACGCCCGATCCACTCAGTCAGGGCATCGCGACGTAGTACCATGCCGGCCCCGATGGGGGCACAAACGGGATAATCGGTCTCAGCTGAAGATGCTGCGGCGACAATCGGAGATTCGCCCAAATCCCGGATGGCCAACAGATCTACGAACTCCAATTTCCAGGGCTCCGGATCCCGTTCGAATTCCGCCACACTCTTGCCGCCCCACGCGCCCAGTTTTGGATGTATTTCGGAAATCTTATCGGCGATTTCAAGATAATCTGGCGCCAGCACGTTATCGTCGTCGACCAATACGATCAATTTTCCGGTTGCCGCTTTTACGCCGCAACGTCGGGCCGAGGTCAGACCCAATTCAGGTTCATGAATTATGCGGGCGTTGATTGCCGAGACGGTGTCACCCAACTGCGGTTTGCGATTTTCATCAGACGCATTGTCGACGATGATCAGCTCCCATTCGCTGGTATCGAGCGTCTGGGCCGCTAGACCTCGCAAGGTGCGTTCCAAACGGGAGGGTTCTGGATTATAGGTTGAGATAACAACGGAGAATCGCATCGGGACTATTCCGGAAAATATAAATTCAGATCGAATTAGGCGGACCGCACTCTGACTACCTTAGCGGGCACTCCTAAGGCGACGGAGCGAGGCGGCAAGTCCTTGGTTACCACTGCACCCGCACCCACGACACAGTGATCCCCAATTGACACTCCCCCTAATACGGTGACACCAGCGCCGAGCCAGACATCGTTGCCAATCTTCGTGGGGAGAAGCCTGTCTGGCTTTGAACGAATTGATTCACTGCTAGCGGGAATTTGGTGTTCGGAAGAAAGAACCCGACAGTGCATGGCCAAAAGACAATCGTTCCCAATTTCCACGCTACCGTGTCCATAGATCACTACGGACGGACCGATAAAGCTATTTTCACCAATACGGATTTGCCCACCGTAAGCATGTAAAATCGCGGCGGTTTCGATCCAAGCGCCACAGCCAAATTCAATTCTACCGGGTCCGCGAATAGTGCGCCCTGGGCGACAGTCGATTCCGCGTCCAAGAAGTCTGGAAGATGAAATGACGACTCCGCGTAGTCGCAGTGATATCTCTCGTAAACGGGTCGCAGATTTTTGGATTAAATCGACTAGCACGGCAACAGATTAGGAACTAAAAATGAAGAGACCGAAATCGATCCTGCCATCGTAATAACGTCAGTGGCGATACCCACCTTCTAAGCAATCGCATTAAGATACGGTTGCTGGATGGAACTCGATAAGTCGATCGTTGGCATATTTGAAGGGCCCGATTCGCCCATTCTGGGTTGTTGAACCGCAGCAATTTTATGGCGGTCCGCTCTGCCTCACGGGCAATTTCGAACCGTAGCGTGGGAGGACACGTCGTTTCGTAGTCCTCGAGGAATTCGGTCCGGCATTTGAAGCAATAATTTTGGTCGGCTCCGGCTCCGGTATCGCTCCGCAGACTCGTTTCCAGTACCTCCTGTATCGATCGACACCGGGCGCCTTTCAGAGCAAGTCGGAAATGTAAGTCACCATCCTCAAAACAGCGCCGTTGTTCATTGAATCCTCCGACCTTAAGAAACATTTGTAGGCGTATGCAGCTGCACATTGTCGGCAGTGGGTGCCGTAGTAGGCAGACTTCGGGCGACCGTTCAAGCTCTATGGGGTCCGGTGACCATCGGATTATGGGCGTTCGGTCCAACTCGTCCACGAAGTCTGTTTGGTGCAAAAGCAGATCCACATCTCCGTTGAGGCAGTCATGCACCTTTTGCACATAGTCAGGATCCAACTCGTCATCGACATCATGGAAGTGTATCCATTCACAGGATGCAATTTGGGCGAGTGCATTCCTCGCCCCGCCAGGGCCTCGGTTTGTTTCCAATCGTTTGATACGAAATCCAAGATTAACAGCATTGCGAAAGGTTTCGTCCGAGCTGGCGTCGTCTACGAGTATCACTTCATCAAATGGTGTCGTGAGTCGGTCAACCTGGGTTCGCAAGCGGGGCAGGAAACGAACTGCGTTGAAACAAGGTACCAGTAGGGATATCCGACGAGCTTCATCCGTTCGAATCATGTCTTTAACGACCCTTGGTTAAGTGTCTTCCACGTCGCTGATAGGAGAACTCCCTCAAGTACATAGAGGTGTAACAGACCCGGTAGATAATATCGATCCCAGTCGAGTGGCGAGAGCACGACGACCCAAGCTAGATGAATGACGGTTACTATGAGTAGGAGATGCAATTTTCCGTTTTGCCAAGAATCTAGGTGCATCCGGAATGGAACGCGCGATTTATTAGTAGGCCGCAGCATGCGAAATACCGCGAACAGTCCGAGTATTCCGGCTGCGAGTAGTGCTGGAGTGTTATAATCAAGTAGGAATCGTTGTATTTTTTGGGGAACATGTACCTCTCGATCGTACTCGCGTTTATGATACGAAGCTTGCGCCTTGATCTGCCTATTCCAGCGCAGGTGTAATTCCGGCAGGCGAAGCCAGACCGGCGCTTTGCCTTGCAGTGTCGATTGATCTACCTCTCGGTTGGAAAATCGCGCCGGCATGAGAACGAGTGGATCCCCTCCCCCAGGGGGAGGGGAGGCCGTTGGCCACAAGTAGGGATTGAACAGAATACAACTGAACAATGCGAAGAAACAGATCCGCCCGTAGCGGAAGATTTCGCCTACGGACTGCCGGGGCGATTGTTTGATTCTGAATAACGTAACCGCGAACAGAATTACTAGCGACAATATTAGTGCGGTTGCCTTGATGTTGAATGCGATGCCCACGAGTAGGCCTTCAAGCCATCCATTTAGTCGACCTTCTGATTTTGGATCCGATTCGTTTCTGCGGACGATTAGTACAGTCAGTAACAGCATACAGAAGTTAAATGGACCATCTGTCATGATTCTGGTAACGACGTGGACGAATACGCTACTGGAGAGGGTCAGCACTCCACTTAGGACTGCGGCTGAAACCCCTCCCAACCGGTAGGCTAAAACAAACACCAGCAGCAAGCACATCAATCCGCTCAATGCGTGTCCGTATCTTCCCATCGCGATTGCCTCTGCTGGTACCGCATCCGGGGCTATTTTAACTTCTTCCAGATTGAGTTTGTGGGCATCTGCCTTGCCGAAAACCAAATTTTTCGTATCCGGGTGAAAGGAGAGTGAAAAGTCGATCCATACCCGGCCCAGATGAGGATTGATAGAACCAAAAGCGCCCCAGAAATCGGGGTCCCACGCGGATGAAGTAAAATCACCGGTTCGGACGAGATCGACGAAGTAAACGGAGGTCATGACCCAAGCTGGTTCATCAAACTCCAGTGGCGCAGTGTGTATTTCGTGTTGCAGAATAACGCCACTGACAATGACCAGAATCACGAATGCCATCACCGCAAAGGCGCGGGTGCCGAATCTAGGTAAAAAGGAATGGGACACGAATTGAACGATAATTAGCGTTTTTGGTGCCCACAGGATGATCGGGAGTGTCTGAAATAGTTGTTTGCGTAAGCGGCACTCGGAAAGATCCGAATAAATCCTTTAATCGTAATTCGCCGAACGCCGCGAGTCATCATTTCAATCAGAAGGACGGCCCAGAATTCTCCCGCGGAGACTGCTCCATTTTGGCGGGCGGTTTTCCAGATTTTCAACATAACAGAGTGTTTTTGCCTAGACTTGAATGCCTGCTGATAAAACAAGTATCCCAAGTTTTTACGACGCACTGTCGTCAGTTTGCGAAAAGATACTAATACTTGTATGACGTCACGCAGCGTTCGTGCTCGATTTACAGCTTTGATAGGACTGTTCGCGTTGGAGCCGATGGATCCTAGGTTGGTCGGTCGTCGCCAATAACAGTCAGGTTCGGGCAATCGAAAATAGGTCAAGCCCGCAGCTAACGCACGAAGGTGGAAATCCCAGTCCTGCCATGAACGCGAGGTTTCTCTCCACCTAAGTTTAATTCGGTCGATGCTGCTGCGTCGCCATAACACGCTGTTCGTATTCCAAGGCGAGTCGCCGGCGGTGAATCGGTCCAGATCGTCTTCCTCATTGAAAATATTCCACATGAGATTGGAATCCCCCGGTGACGCTGTGAAAACGACAACTGGTGCAACCACGAAATCTAGATTAGGATTGGTTTGCAAAATCTGGAGTCGCTTCTGCAAGCAATCTGGGGCCAAGGCATCGTCTGCATCTAAGAATAATACAAATTCTCCTCTACTAGATAACAGTCCCAGATTGCGACTGGGACATGCCCCGTAGACGGGCCCTCGGTTATCTAACAAGTGCGTGCGCGAGTCGCGTTCTGCCAGCGACTTGAGTTTTGTTCGCTCTCTAGGGCACGAACTGTCATCAACTAGAATTGCTTCCCACGAACTAACAGTTTGCGCCTGGAGGGAATCCAAGGTCGTAGAGAACAATTCAACCCGATTCTTGATCGGTATCACAATTGAAACGGTGGGGTAATATATTTTCGTCTCGTCACTCATGTTACGGGATCTGGTCGACAATGGTCAGGATCAGAACAGTATCCAAACTCCAATAACGATGATGGGCCCAGCTCAGGTTCGAGCCGGTTCAAGAATGCAAACTGAAATGATAGTTAGCGAGAAATCCCCCTAAGTGAGAAGGAGGCAGCTTCCCCGTACCATAGTAATCGCCAGAAAGTACTTCTAGCGGCAGGGCTTCCTTTACCCAATCAGCAACATCTTCATTTACTCGGGAATAGAGGGTAATCGTGTAGCTACCCGGAATCATTTGCAGTTTTTCGAATGTAACATCTACGTTGATTTCTGCGCTTTGCTTCACTTCATGGAAGTCTCCGTGGCGGACATCGGAATTGGCGTAACACACCACTACATCGGAGTAGTCTCGGATGGCTATTGAGATGTGTAGTTTACGTATTGGACCCAAGTGATTGTTTTGTAGCCTCAGTTGAAGCGTAAGGTCTTGTCCGCATTGAACAGAGCAACTGGGAGATTCTTCTTCAGAGTCTGGTGTTTTTATAGATATAAAACGGACCGCTCCTGTTCCGGTTCGATCCCTGCGTTGTCCCACGGTTATGCTTCCGCGGTTTTTAAGCCGGTGCGAAAACTCTGATACGATTTCACCTGCCCCTCCCTGTGAAACAAGCCGTCCCTGATCCAAGAGTATTGCTTTTGTGCACAGATTTTGAATAGCGGTCATGTTGTGACTTACGAAAAGAATCGTTCGTCCTTCCTGTTTGGCGACGTCGTTCATTTTACCCATACACTTCTTTTGGAAGTTGACGTCCCCGACTGCTAAAACCTCGTCGACGATAAAAATATCAGGCTCTAAGTGTGCAGCCACGGCGAACGCTAATCGAACATACATACCGCTACTGTAGCGTTTGACCGGAGTATCGAGAAACCGTTCAACCTCTGCAAAAGCCACGATTTCGTCAAATTTACGCCGAATTTCTTGGCGAGACATACCCAGAATCGCGCCGTTAAGAAATACATTTTCTCGGCCTGAAAGCTCGGGATGAAACCCCGTACCAACTTCAAGGAGGCTGGCAACACGACCATTGAGTTTTAAGGTTCCTTGAGTTGGCTCAGTTATTCGGGAGAGAATCTTTAGTAAAGTGCTTTTACCAGCCCCATTGCGGCCGATGATACCAAGGACTTCACCTGATTGGACTGTAAGAGACAGATCACGTAGGGCCCAGAACTCTTCAGTATCAAAGCCGGTGCCCCAGCGGAAACGGCGCCAAATTTTACGAGCGCTGTGATGGAGAGTATCGCGTAGATTGTCATGGCGCGACTCGTGCTGAATGACGTAACGCTTACTGAGGCCAGAAATTTCTATGGCAGGTTGGCTCATGTTAGATGATATCTGCGAACTGCCGTTCTGTCCTGCGGAAGTACCACACTCCAGTAGCCAATAGAATCACGGCCGTCATGATTGACATTATGAGACCCGGCAGGTAGATCTCCGTTCGGCCGGCGAGCAGACTCCAGCGCACACCATCAACGACTCCAGCGAGCGGATTGAGGGCAAGAAGATTGCGCCAGTTTGGGAGAAAATCGGTTCGGTATCCGACTGGGGTAACAAACATCCCTATTTGAACAATGAAAGGGGTAATAAAACGAAAATCGCGAAAACGGAC
>CAXBHV010000124.1:0-10318 GCA_963974855.1 uncultured Rhodopirellula sp.
AATGGAGTTGGCTACAAAAACGACCTGACCACGCCCTCGAAACTCGCTCGGCATTTTGGATCACGAGCGGCGGCGAACCGAACGCAACATCAAGACGAACCGACCACGCCGCCAAGATCATCGCGAAGCATCGCGACGGCTAGAGCATGGGCACGGCGGCAAGGACGCCGCCGCCTGACACCCGACGATGGCATGGAAGCCAGTCGCAAGCGTGGGCAGGATGCCATAAGCGCAGCGACCGAGCGAAGCGAGTCGTCGGTGTGAGTCGTCGTAGGCAAGCGATGGATTCGCGAAGCCGTCGAGCCCGTTGGATCGGTACGGGTGCAGCGAGCGATCCAAGGCGGTGTCATGATGGACGTGGCCGAGCGGCGTCCGTACCGGGCCAGCGCGGCGACACGACGACGAACCGAGGCATGGATGCCGATCTAACCGGGCGAAGCACGGAGGCGGAGCACCGCTAAATAGACGGGCGAGTGGTGCGAATCCGCTACCGCAAGGCAGAGCGAAGTGGAGAGTCGCGGCGTAGCGACGCAAGGAGCAAGCGGCGACACGTAACGAAGTCGATGCAGATGGCACGTGGAGGCGGCGACAGCGACCGAACGATGGGGCTGAGACCAACGAGCGTAGCCAAGCCTACCGATGCGAGGTACGAGCAAGGTTGGCGCTGGCGAAGCGGACCACTCAGAGTGACGGACGACGGATCACACTTGGGCCGCGGTGGATCCGTCGAGGGCTGTTGACATCGAGAAGTCGTACGCCTTTCCCGCCTGGTCCACGCCACAGTGGCAGAGATCGATCGAAGGGGGTGGGGGTGGTCCCGGCAGAGTCCCCATCGCGATGGAATGTATTGTAATGTTGCTGAAGGAGGTCGCGACAAGTATTTGAAAACGGACATTCTGTAAGGTCCCGCCCACTCTTATTCGCCTTGTTCCGGTCCCTGAGCCAACGCCACGGGACACCATGTTGCGAGTGCGTTCACCATTGCTCAGCGGGTGGTAAGCAGTAAGCAAAGTCGCCGTTGTCTTGATCGTTCCATCAACCTAGATGAACGGATGCTCGCTCACGTAGACGTTTCCGCCGTCATCTAGCGACAGGTCGTTAAGTGTGACACCGTGTCATACTTGAAACCAAGGCGGACGCCTCACAGTTCGTGAAGCGTCCGCGCGGGTTTATCTGGCCAGCCCTGCGTCCAAGTCTCTTTGATGGATAGCCTTGTCAGCGTCCCTGGAGCTGCCATCGGCAACGATCTCCTTGATCAGTTCACCGAATTGAACAAGATCATTGTGGCAATACTGCGAGAGTATCTGCGTCGGGAGGGCAACTTGTTGTCACCTACAGGCCACCGAAGAGACGACAAGGGGCTAAGCAATCACGCTGATGGATTAAGGAGGTCGCTGATAGGTTGTAGCGCAATCCAAAAGCCTGCGTGAGAGTTGACAGCACGTCCCGCGTACTTTCACAGGTGCTAACGTGTGTTTCTCAGGTGTATCGCATGACATTATGTCACACAATACTTGCCAGTTCTTTCGGTGAATTGTGAGCAAACTACTTGCTCTTGGGCACAAGGGATCGCATGATGCACTGGGTGTCAATTCATCACTCTACAAGGACAATTAATCGTGGGAAAGAACGATCCACTGCGACCAGTTTGCGACGCAATCGAGCACGTCACCGGAAAGCGAGTACACCAATCAACCGCGTGGCGGTGGGCAAACGAGGGCTCCTTTGGGATTCAGCTAAAGACAACAGTTCTGGGCGGCCGTCGTCTCTGTTGTGAGCAGGATGTTCATGACTTCATGGAAGCACGCACGGCGGCGGCAACGCCCGCGATGCGTGCGCCGAAACGCAGTTCTGTAGCAAAACGCAACCGCAATGCAGAGCGTGCGGTCAAGCATCTTGAAAAGGAGTTCGCATGATGGACAGCTTGCCACAAACGGTGGGCGTAGTCGGTGCTGATCAACACTGCGTCCGCCAAGTGAGCAAGGTAGTATGCCACAGTGGCACAGTGTTCTAGTGAGTTAACACAAGCGAAAATCCCCCTCTCGAGTGTGAATGGAATGTTCAGTTTTTTCACCCGATCGTCAAGCAATTCGGCAGCCGATCACAACAATGGAGAGGCGTTTTATGAACGCAACAACAACGGGGCAATTGCCCATTAACGAGAAAAGCCCCGCCACCGGGAAGCAACCGGGGCGAGGCCAAGATCGAGATTCCCTGGAGAGTGGAAATCAGCAGGTCGTCAATCATGTTATTCTAGCAGCGCACGTCGCGACAACCGGCAGCGAGATATCCGCCGTTGAATCCGCCCGACTTGCCGAACTGGAGATCATCGTCGACGAAGGCCGCAAGACGTTCCTTACAGTCGGTTCGGCGTTGTTGGAGATCCAAGAGGGTCGGCTTTATCGCAGTTCTCACGGGACGTTTGACGCGTATTGTCAGGAGCGTTTCGGGTTCAAGAGTCGCAACGCTTACCAGCTAATCGGTGCTGCAAAGGTGATGGGCAACCTCAGCACTGTGCGCAACTGCGCACAAATCGAGACCGAATCCCAGGCCCGTGAAGTCGGCAAGGCACCTGCGGAAAGGCAGGCGGAAGTGATGCAGCGAGCCACCGAGTTGGCTGAGCATCGTGGCAGCAAGTTAACCGCGGCGGTCATCGCAGAGGCTCGAGCGGAGATCGTCCAGGGTGTACCCTTCAAGGTTGCGATTGATGGTCTGGAGGATGGCGTGGGCTGGCTGCAGATGATCGACCGCACCGACGAACAGATCGATATTACGCTCGTCGTCCGCACAGGCAGCACGTACTGCGTTTGTCGGATGATCGACGATGAACCGGCCATCCTTCCCTGCGAGAGTGTGGAAGGCGTCATCTTGGCGATTGAGGCCACTGACGATCCAGACGACTGGCTGCCGTTGGCTATTCCGTTTGAGTTCATCCGGTGGAGGTCACCAGAGAGGAGTACTTGGACGAGCGAGGTCATCTCACGCCCAAGCCAGCAGCGGCGTAGACCGCTCGGGCAATTGTCGAGGCGGCACTGTTGGTGCCTGCCTTTTGAGATCGAATAGTAAAGATGAAGCAATCGTTGAATCAGTCGCCGTAAATTCGGAAAGCTCTTAAAGAAATGGCAGTGGGAAAAGAGCACCAGCCATCGAGCGACAGGAAGGCATTATGCCTAAATACTGGGGGTCTCGTCTCGCAAGCGAGCAAACCGTCAGCCAGCCTACTAAGTGCAGTCAACGTCCCGCCCTGACGAACTGCCAACTTGATTCGGCGTTGTGCCGTGATGACTGGTGCTAGGACAGTATTGTATCCGATTCTTCGACATGGTACCCATCTCTCGTCCTGACTACGGACAGGGAACTGATTTATATAATCAAGGGGAAAAGGGAGCGGTGCGCGCGCAAGCGAGGCGACGAGTTCCCCTCAATGTCGAGGATGTGTTCCCTTGCCTCTGGCCACCGATTTCCCGATACATCCGCGCAACGAATAAAGATGGCTTGGAGCACGCCAATCTAATCCGTGAACTGCAACGTGCTGAATCTTCACTGGTCATCGGGCAAGTCTGCGAGAGACTTCGTGTTCATCATCCTGGGATGTTCGTGCTTAGTCTTCACGATGCGCTGTACAGCATCGAAGATAATATGGCAGCGATCACCAGGGAGTTCGAGCGAGCATTTAGCGAGAACGGTTACAGAATGTCGCTCAAACCAGGCTGAAGCGGTGGCAGCTTATTCAGGGATTCCGCAGACGTGAGCGAATACGAGAACGGCCCAGTTTATTTACGATCGGTGCTGTTACATCTATGAACGGTCATAGATCGTAATTCATTTTCCGACTTGAAATGCTCGCTAGTCTACAATTCGTTCTGGGCCTGCCTGGACGCGGACACGCACTTGCACATCCTCAGACCTCGTTCCGAAAACCGTGTCCCTGTTCAACGTGGTCCACGCTGCAAGTTGAGCGCCGAATTTCGTACCATTTACCCAAAGCGCACCCTGGCCGATTTCATTGCCTTCCCGGTCGCACCAATCACCGATTTCGTTGCGTTTGATCTCCGATATCGACCGGACCATTGCGTGTGGCTGAGAAACGACATCGCTGAATCCGTCAGGTACGTCCCGTTCTGCAATAAGCTCAATGTGGAAGCGTGCGTGCACAAATGAGGATGACAACTCTTCAGCAACAGAACCACGAATTGCTTTCTGTGCGTCCACAATACTTATTGTGCCATCTCGAACTTGTACCAAAATTTCGTCTAAGGTAAGCATTTGTAACTCCTGTACAATATTCGTATTAGTTTGATCCTCTGACGCATCCAATGCGGGATGCTGCCGATTGTATTCTCACCAAAGCGGCGCATAACCAATATGGCTTTGACTTCGCAGCGAGCACTCCGCACATTGCCAATTCACCAGGAATCGCCGCCACGGTTATGCCCAACGGGCGCGTCGCGATACGGATTGTCGTCATAGTCTCTCGACGACGAGCCTTTGTTCAATCCAAGGCATCCGTACAAGCATAAAGCAAGAAACCCAAGCATGATAAACAGCCCGATATAGTCACCGAAGGTCTTTTTTTCCGCTTGTGGCATCGCTCGTTCCCTCTGAGTTTGCAGTGTGTTGGAAACCAAAACGCTCTGCGATCACAGCAGCGGTTTCGGGATTTGACTGGAATAGCTCGATTGTAGCAGCCACTTGCGCGTTCCTGGCCGCGCTGGCGAGTTCTTCGTCAGTCATACCATCAGGATCAACGTCGTGATGCTCAAACCTCTCAAGTAGCATGATGAGGGCCTGACCTGCTCTGACACGCTTCAACGCGGTAGCTTCGACAAAACACTGGTGCCACTGCTTGGCAAGCTCTTGAGGCCCGCCAAAGTGCTTCATTAAAGCCATCAAGAATCGCTCAATGCACAATCGCTTCGTCTCCGGACGTGCTAACGATCCCCAGGCAGCATGCAGTAGCTTGCCATCGACTTCGCGTTTTAATCCGGCCTTGCGGTCGCGTTCTCGTTGAGCGTGACATGCGTTGCAATGTGGGGAGCGATGGCGTTTGCCCTTCCAAACCGAATGAGGACGAAACTCGGCGATAGGCTTGGGGATCAAGCAAAGCGGGCACAGCCTACTTTCGACGAGACTATTGGGGTGGAATGGCAGAAGAGCGGTAGACGTTGACATGGTGATTCATTCCAGTCGGGGAGTCGGGCATCGCGTCAATTGTGGCCTGGGACTCCTAAGTGAATCAACCGGTTTCTTGATCAGCACTTGCGAGAATGTATCCAGATGGGCAGCCAACCGTCTCTGCCACCGCGTCATACTTCTACCTGCGGGCGCAGGATTGGCGGGGGCGTGTCAAAGTTGGGCAGTGTTGCGCGGGTGCAACTTGGAGTGGCGACAACAAGAAATCATTCTCGACATGTGTCGAAATTGCTTCGACATAATGTTTGATGCTACGGTAAATCACGCAATTTCTCGCATGCGCTTGCATGGCTCAAGAATAGGCGGTAAAGTGTCGAAATACTTATAAGGAATAAGCCCTGAAGTAGCTTGCGATGGTCTTGTCTGGGGGTGTGGAGATCGCTGGTTCAAATCCAGTCGGCCCGATTACTTGAAGATTAAAACAGCTCGTTGCATTCATTTGCGGCGAGCTGTTCTTCGTTTAGGAGCATCAAATTATGGCGTTTGTCCATTGGTCTCATTAGCTAACTGGCCGTCGATTGCGACAATGTGGAAGGCGAAGCGTGGCACCGGATCTTTCCAGCATATCCGGCCGGTAGCTTACTACCGGCGTTCCACGCGATTGGCCGTCTTTAAGACGCACTGTCGTGCTCCGAACTTCACCGATTGAAGCGATCATCCAACCGATGATCGAAGCGATCATTCCTGGTCGCGATACTTCGGCCACTTCGATCCGCCTTTGAAGCACTTCGTCCAGCGCTCTTTCACATACAATCAAAGGCGATTCCACCTTGCTCGATTGAGATTGCCTCCAAACGCCAACCTCAGATCGGATCCCCTCAAGAAAAAAGATTAGAGATGAAAGCGATTGGCTACAAGCAAGCGGGACCGATTGACGCCGCCGATGCTCTGATCGAATTTGAAGCGGAGATACCTGAGTTGCGATCGCACGACTTGTTGGTCGAAGTGCGTGGAATCTCGGTGAATCCTGTGGATGTAAAAGTCCGCAAAAATCAGCAGCCGGACAGCGGCACTAAGGTTATCGGTTATGACGCAGCAGGTGTGGTTCAAAAGGTCGGCAGCGAAACAAGCAAGTTCAAAGTGGGGGATGAAGTTTTCTATGCCGGCGACATCACACGACCAGGCACCAACTCTGAATTGCATGCTGTCGACGAAAGGATTGTCGGTAAGAAGCCCAAGTCGCTCGGCTTCGCGGAAGCCGCCGGTTTCCCGCTGACCTCGATCACTGCTTGGGAACTTCTCTTCGATTCGCTTGCCGTCAAGGAAGGCGAAGGTAAAGGCGAAAGCTTGCTGGTGATTGGCGGTGCAGGCGGCGTTGGCTCGATCCTGATTCAACTGGCTAAGAAACTCACCGGATTGACGGTCGTTGCCACTGCGTCACGGCCGGCGACTACCGAGTGGGTTAAAAAGATGGGAGCCGACCACGTCATCAATCACCGCGATTCACTTGTCGATCAGTTGAAGGCACTGAAGCTCGAGCCTCGCTATGTTGCTTCGCTAACAGGCACCGAAGGGCACTTTCCCGCCATCATTGAACTTATCAAGCCTCGTGGTCACGTCGCGTTCATCGACGATCCGGCAACGCTCGACATCAAATCAGGCAAACCCAAAGCACTTAGTTTTAGCTGGGAATTCATGTTTGCTCGTTCGATGTTCCAAATGGATGACATCGAGAAGCAACACGAGCTGTTGAATCGAGTGTCGGAAATGATCGACGACGGCACGCTGATTTCCACGGTGAATAACAACCTCGGCAAGCTCAGCGTCGATACGCTCAAGAAGGCTCACGCCGAGCAAGAGAGTAGTCGTGCGATCGGAAAGAACGTGCTCGACGGATTTTGATTGTAGGGCAATTGTCCCACCGAACATCACATACACACTTGCGAGACCTTATTTATGACCTTCAACGCTCTTGTAGTCGAAAAGAACAGCCAAGCAGAGGTTACTGCTGCTATCCAACCGTTAACCGAAGATCAGTTGCCGGCAGGTAATGTCACCGTCGCTGTCGAATACACCACGGTCAATTACAAGGACGGCCTTTGCCTGCAGGCCAACGGCGGGCTCGTTCGCAAATACCCTCATGTGCCGGGAATCGACTTTGCAGGAACGGTCGAGTCGTCTGAGGATTCTCGTTACAAACCTGGTGACAAAGTTGTGTTGACGGGTTGGCGTGTCGGCGAAACGCACTGGGGCGGCTATTCACAAAAAGCTCGCGTTAACGCAGATTGGCTCGTGCCGCTGCCCGAGGCTCTGACGACCAAGCAGGCAATGGCGATTGGAACCGCCGGGTTTGCCGCGATCCTCGCAGTCGTTGCTTTGGAAGACCATGGTCTAAAACCAGGTCAAGGCGAAGTGCTCGTCACCGGAGCAGCTGGAGGCGTCGGTTCAATCGCGACCGCGATACTGAGCAATCTCGGTTACGAAGTTGTCGCCGTAACCGGCCGGCCGGAGACCGCAGATTACTTGAAATCTCTCGGTGCGAATCGAATTGTCGCTCGCAATGAGATTGATACAGCGTCAAAGAAGCCGCTCGAAGCGGAAGTATGGGCGGGATGTGTCGATGCCGTCGGCGGCGAAATGCTCGCGAGGGTGCTCGGCCAATTGAAATACGGTGCGTCGGTGGCTGCAGTTGGACTGGCTGGCGGCGCATCGCTGCCTGCAAGCGTGATTCCCTTCCTACTTCGCGGAGTCAACCTGTTGGGAATCGACAGCGTGATGCAGCCGTTTGAGAATCGCCAGAGAGCATGGCAACGCATCTCGACCGATTTGCCGTTGGACAAACTGGACGCCATGATACGTCCGGCGACCCTGGCGGACGTGCCAAAGCTGGCTGCCGAGATATTGAATGGCCAAATCAAAGGCCGCGTCGTTATCGACGTGAAATCAAACTAATTCATCGCTTGGGTTTCTCCAAGCGATGTCGCTGTGTCTGGCAATCTATTGCGGGCGATCAGCGCGGGGTGACGCGGCAAATAATAGGAGTGCGACGATGGCGCACAACAATGTCGCTGGCTGATAGGTTCCAAACTGAGCGTGCGCAACACTGAACAGATACGGTCCGACCGCTGTTCCGGCAACCACGATCGAGGTCGAGAATCCAGAGATTGCGCCGAGATGCGTTCGACCGTAAAATCGCGGCCAGGTCACGGAAGAAATGATTCCGAACATTCCTTGCATCAACCCCATTCCCAACACCACAAAAACGACGGACGTCCTCGCTCCCAAGAAGGACAGACTCAGCGAAAGCATCATGATCCCGACGAGCTGAACCATCGCCAGATACTTCAACTTGACGAAGTCGCTGAGCCAGCTGGCGGCCAATTCGACGACAACGCTGACACAGGCTGCCGGCACGAAAATGGCAACGGCTTGACTCCGCTGCATCCCTGCATCGGCAAAAATGGAGACGACATGAAAAGAGAAAGCCGTCAGTACTAATCCGGATAGAACGACGCTGAACGTGAATACCCAGAAACTGTAGGTTCGTCGAGCTTCGGAAAGAGTGAATTGTCGGCCGCTCAAGGTTTCGGCATGCGTTTTCCGGTTCTCCTTTGCAAAGGGGCCGTCCGGCAACAAACCGTGGTCTTCCGGTCTGGATCGACCGAAACAAAACGCAATCAGCGAAAAGACAGCAACGATCAAGGCAATCGTCTGCCAAGCCCACGACCAGCCCCCTTTCTGGATCAGCCATTCGAAAAAAGGCGGCGTCATTGAAAAACCAAAGGCGATGGATATCCCGATGAATGCCATCGCCATTCCACGTCTCTGTTCAAACCACTCCAGTACCATGTTGCGAGACGACAAGGTCAACATCCCTTGTCCAAAGAAACGCATCGCGAAAAAGCCGAGCGTTAAGACCACGAACGAGACGTGATGGCGATAACTGTTTGGCAAAATCGACGAGGCGGACTCGGCGATGGTGTCCGAAAAACTCATCCCCATCAATACGATTGCCAGCATGGCGGCAGAGACAGCGGACACCCATCGGCCGCCGAATCGGTCGTACCAATGGCCCGCGCGGGTGATCAGAATGGCACTGCCAATCGTGCCGGCAAAGTATGCAAAGCTGAGCCAATTGCGTGACAACTGGTGAGCGTCAATTAGATAGTCCGTAAACACCGACACGCCTACGGTTTGCCCAGGGGCACTGGCCAATACCCCCAACGTGCCACACACTAACACCACCGTGCCGTAAAAGAACGGTAGCCGAGCCGGATCGAAGGGAATGTTGGCGAACCGCGAGTGGCGGTGAAGCTTCTCAGTCTCGCTGTCGGATTTCATACGCGATGTTATTTGCAATGGAGGACGAAGCGACCATTGGAGAATACTTCGCTCTGAAAGTCAGCGGGGATTGACACGGCAACTCCAACGAACCGAGAGAGGTCGATAGGGTGTGCAAAGTTCAAAATCAAAGTGGCAGCGAAACTCCTTGGTGGGAGCGCGGGGTGATCTATCAGGTCTACCCCCGATCGTTTCAGGATAGCGATGCGGATGGCGTGGGCGACCTTGCCGGAATCGAGTCGCGGCTGGATTATCTCGCCCACCTTGGCATCGATGCGATCTGGTTGTCGCCGATTTATCCCTCTCCCATGGCGGATTTCGGATACGACATCGCTGACTATTGCGGCATCGATCCAATCTTTGGTGATCTCGCCGGCTTCGACCGGTTGCTTGCGGCGGTCCACGCCCGCGGGCTCAAGTTGCTGCTCGATTTCGTTCCCAATCATTCGTCCGACCAACATCCATGGTTCATCGAAAGTCGATCGTCACGCGAGAACCCGAAGCGAAATTGGTACATTTGGCGCGATCCAGCACCCGACGGAGGACCACCGAACAACTGGATCAGCGATTTCGGTGGCTCGTCCTGGACCGCGGCGTCGACGGATTTCGGATCGACGTGCTGTGGCATATCATCAAGTCCGAAGCAATGCCCAACAATCCAGTCAATCCGCACTGGACACCCCAGCGCACACAGCGTGACCAGCTGATCCAACTCTATTCAACCGACCAACCCGAAGCACATGCGATCTCAGCTGAGTTTCGCGATCTTGCCGATAGCTACGGCGATCGCGTGCTGATTGGTGAGATTTGTTTACCGAATGACCGTCATGCCCGCTGGTTCGGC
>CAXBHV010000125.1:0-10258 GCA_963974855.1 uncultured Rhodopirellula sp.
AACTGGGCACTGAGTATCAAGACCAAGCCGCCATTGCAGTGCCGGAAGGGCAGATTAAGTTCTCGATCGAGACCATTTATGGCGATCCAACCCGTGACGTGTTGCAAGCCATTGATAAAAAGCTGGACAATCACAATGGCCAGATTTGGCTTCATGGCGTTACATCAAGCGTATCGACGCAATGGTTCGTCCACCTTTTGGGACAGTCGTGGGATGTCTCACGACTTGGCGTTAGAAAGAGTGTCGAAGTTTTAGCAAACGAGCGAAAGGAAGTCAGCATTGGAACCGTCAAATCTTCCGAATCGCTATCCCCTCGGAGACGCCCCCAGGACTGACCGTCATTGTTTCACAGGCGTCAGAGGCGGGGTCAATCGCGATCGGCCGCCCGTTCCTCTTGTTGTTGGTGAATCGTGCAAGTTCGACGTGCGTCGGCCAGCGACTGTCTTAAGAAAGCCAACCCAAAAGATCAGATAGCCAGTTTTCTCAAACGCGAGCATGAATTGATCGAGTTCGCTTGGCGGATCGCCAACCGGATCCCCATTCACGCCGATACCCATCGTCATGATCCCGGTGCCGAACAGAAAAAGTGCGAAGAGTAACCGGTCCAGCTACGTTAGAAGTCTGCCTTCTCTTTCCCGTTTTCGTCGTAACGGACGAACGCGAAATAGCAAAAGCTGACCGGCAACGCTGGAATCGTCAGCAAAAAGAACCACGAAATACTTGCGGCCAACAAGGCGATAAAGCAGACGAAGAATGCCCACAGCCATTTGGTGTCTCGCCAAAGTCCCTTAAGTTGATCCATTAGCTATTGCTCTCTTGATTTTCAATGTCGGTGCAGTTTGCTTGTAACGATTCGGTTCCGATGCGATTGCAGAAGTCGCCTAGACTTTCGCCCACATGGCGTTGCTGCTTGTAGACGGTGAACACGCGGGTTAAAACGGGAACGATCTCGTTGGCAGGCACCATGTCTCGATACACTTTCGCGATCCGGTTTCCTAATAAGCTTCCTCCGAGCAGCAGCGTGTACCGATCGACTGCCTTTCCAACCAACGCGACATCCGCGACGTAGGGTCGGGCGCAGCCATTGGGACATCCCGTCATGCGAATCGTAAAGCGATCGGAGTTCAGTCCAAGTTTTGCCAAGACCACTTCCAGATCGTCGATCACACTGGGGAGCCTGCGTTCGGCTTCGGTGATTGCTAAACCACATGAAGGTAACGCGACGCAAGCCATTGCAAATCGCCGAACAAGGCTGGTTGACTCGCTGCTGTGAATATTGTGTCGACCCAGGATTTGCGTGATCTGTTCGCGATGTTTTTCTTCCAAATCGCAGAAGATCAGACTTTGATTCCCTGCCAAGCGAATCTGGGTGCCAAGCGTCTCGGCGAGTTCTCGCAACGCGGATTTCATTTTAACAGAATCCATGTCCCGCACGCGACCATTCTCGACACAGAGACCGTAGGACCAACGTCCATCCTTCTGTGATTGCCAGCCCATGTGGTCATCGACGCCGTGGACATCATCCTGCGTGCAGTCTTCAAGTCGGTATCCAAGCCTCTTTTCAACTTGGTCACGAAACTTGCCGAGACCCCAGTTGGCGATCAGATACTTCATGCGGGCAACCCTTCGGTTGGTGCGATCGCCGTTGTCACGCTGCACGATCAATACCGCCTTGGCAACGTCAATGGCTTGCTCGGGTTTACAGAACCCCATACGTTTAGCGATCGCAGGAAACGTCTTCTGGTCACTAGGCGTGTTTCCCATTCCGCCGCCAACGATCACGTTGTAACCAACAATCTCCGCGTCCCGCACGACCGCGATGAAACCCAAGTCTTGAGTGTAAACATCAATGCAGTTGTCCTCGGGAAGCACAACGCCACACTTGAATTTTCTCGGCAAATAGGTCGGTCCGTACAGCGGCTCAACGTCCCTCTTCGTGACAGGAATATCACTGAGCATCATTTCGTCCCCCGTCTGCTCGTCCTTCACCCACAATTGCCGATAGGACCCGGTTTGCGGCGCAAGTGACTCGGCGAGTTCATCGGTCAGTCGCTGCAGTTCCTGGCGAACCGAGTCGTTGCGTTTCGCGGGACAGCACATCACGTTTCGATTGACATCTCCACACGCCGCCAGTGTCGAAAGCCCCAGTGAGTTGATGAGCCGAATCGTTTCTCGCAAATCTTGTTTGACGACGCCATGGAGTTGGATCGTTTGGCGTGTCGTGATCTTCATGGTCGAGTTACCCAGAAGTTCACAAATGTCGAGATGGGCGATGAACTGTGCTGCCGTCATCCGTCCGCCTGGAATCCGGCAACGGATCATCATTGAGAATGCTTTTCCTTTGCCCATCTTCCGCAGTTCCGATCGAAGGTCGCGATCGTCTTGCTGATACGTTCCGTGGAATTTCAATAGTTGCAAATTGTCTTTCTCGAACTGATCCGTTTCCGATTGCAAGTCGTCGGCGATGCTGCCAGCCAACCACTTGCTCTCGGCCTTGATCTTCTCGACCGTGTTGACACGTTTCGTCATGTTTCTTCTCCGGTTATGAGCCAAGTGGCGAAAGCCTCCAGCTTGCGAGTCGCGCCAAACGCAAGCTGGAAGCGCACGCCACTTGTTGTTACATCCACACTAGGAATGGTTGCAGCGGCTAACAAGACGCTCTCAAAACTTCGTGCGCAAACGGAATTCTGTTAGGCTGTTATCCGGTCAATGATCCATTCAATCGTCCATTCAATTCCACGCCGTGTTACTGGCACGACTTGTCTCAGGTTCAGATTGATCGCTCCGCAAGGTAGAATGATGGAAACCCGGCTGAGATCGTTGTTTGTCGCCTTTCGCTCCGCGAAAGTAGCGCAGCTTTCGCTTAGCGAAAGGCGACTTTCCCCAGCTTTCCTTCCATGAAACGAAATGCCTGATGCGCCGTAGCGACTGGACGCCCGACCTGACCCACTGCAAGGTGCCATTATTCGAGGGGATTGCTCGCGCGATCGCAGACGATATCGCCGATGGCAAGCTGGCGGCGGGCGACCACTTGCCTACTCAACGAGCGCTCGCGAAAGAAATCAATTTGGATGTCACCACCGTGGCTCGCGGTTACGCCGAAGCCGCTCGAATCGGTTTGATTGAAGCAAGGGTCGGTTCAGGCACCTTCGTTCGTAGGCCACACCAACCGGACTCCTTCGCCACCCGTCGCGCCGACTTGGCCGATCGAAGCATGAACCAACCGCCCGATGTGACCGACGCGGCGTTGCTCGGTCAAATACGGGCCTCCATGATGTCGATTGGCGAAATGCTGCCGCAACTGTTGCGGTATCAACGCAGCGGCGGCGTGTCGCAAGACAAAGCAGCAGCCACCGCGTGGTTATCGCGGCGGGGCGTTTTGCCAGATCATCATTCGCTGCATGTAACGGCGGGTGCGCACGCGGCAATCAGTGCGGTTCTTTCCACACTGTTGTGCCATGGTGGTTCGATAGCATGCGAGTCCATCACTTACTCTGGATTGCGAGGAATCGCCAAGACGATCGGTTCGCCGCTGCATGGTTTGGCAACCGACCAACATGGAGTGGAACCAGCAGCACTGGACGAAGCTGCGTCCAAGTTGAACGTTCGCGTTCTGTATCAGAATCCCACACTACGTAATCCGACAACCGAAACGGTTCCTCTGAGCCGACGTGTCGAGCTTGTCGAAGTCGCCCGTCGGCACGGGATCGCGATTGTTGAAGACGATGCGTATGGCTTTCTGCCGGTGAATGCACCACCTGCGATTGCGATGCTCGCGCCGGAGCTGACTTTCTACGTTGCAAGTCTCGCGAAATGCTTAGGTCCGGGGCTGCGGATTGCTTACCTGTTGACGCCGCGCGCGATGGAACCGAGAGACTTCGAGGAGAGTTTACGGGCCGTTTCCGTGATGGCATCACCGCTAACGACGGCGATCGTCACACGTTGGATCGAGAGTGGATTAGCGGATTCCATCTTGGCTGCTGTCCGATCAGAGACACGCGCCCGACGCAAAGTTTTGGCTAACTCGCTACCCAAAGAAATGCTCATTGCGGCTGAGGGATGTTTTCACGCATGGATTCGGCTACCCGAGTCGCAGTCGCGTGCCCGAGTAATTGACTGGACCCGTGGCTATGCGCTCGGCGCAGTGGCGTCAGATGAATTCTGTTACGGCATCACGCCACCCGAAGCGATTCGATTGTGTTTGGGCGGAGCGGCCACGCGCGAAGAAGCTAATCAAGCGATTGAAAGTCTGTCGGATTTGATCGCTGGGTAAGGCTACCCGTCGGAAACGAAAGTAAAACGCGGAGTCCGAATCATCCAAGGTAAGCAACTCGAGGAAAAGCTCGGTCGCAACGACCTATGCCCATGTGGCAGCGGTCAGCGATTCAAACGTTGCTGCCTACGATCGGGGCGTCTGTGATGGTGTCAATCGCGACGACTACTTTTAGGGACGACGACTGATGACAACGCTGGAGCCAGATGGCGGATTGAGGTGCAAGCAAGAACTTGTCTCGTCGCGGACCGGTGGTTCTTTCGGGCTGTCCTTGCAGCCGCCCCCGTTCGGCCGCCGCCAAAACGGTCTCTGGGGCGATCTCGGGCAAAGGTCTCTGGTGTCTTTGCACGACGCAGACCTCCAGGTAATGAAGTCCCGGAGTGCTATCGTAAATAAGTGGTCAACGTTTGCGGGGTTGTTCTGAGTCGAGGGCGGCGAGTTCAACATCGCCGGCGCCCGGGGAAATCGAGAGGCAGAAAACTCGGTCATGTCGGCTAGCGGTAAGCTAGATTTATGAGCGGCATCCGCTCGTTATGGTTCTTAGCGTTGGACGATCGCATTTGATTGGATGCCCGTGATCTGTTGAATTGAGCATAACCTAATCGTTGTAACGAATTTGCGGATGAAATACGTACTTGCCATCACCGGCGTTTTGGCCGGGCTAGCGATCGCCGCTCCCGATCTGGTGTTGTTGGGATATTTCTTTTTGATCGTGCCGGGTTTGGTTCTCACCTTGGCCCCCACGGCGTTTGTCTATTTGACTGTGACGGCGATTGTTCGGCGTCTGCTACCCATCTCCTCGCCCATTTCGGCGACCGCGACGGCATTCGGTGTCTCACTGCTGCTGGGTTGGGGCGTCATGCAACCGTTTCGCTTCAAAGCAATCGCTGCGTACCGCGCGGACGAATTGCGCGATGTGCTACCTAATCAAGCCATCAAACTCGGGTGGCATGTGCGTATCGAAAGGCCGAATCAACGCCTCGTGCCCGAATGCGACTATTTGAGTCTCGCGCTGCTCGACTCACCACTTGTGCAAAGCTTGACCACAGTAACCGCCGGGCGCGGCAAGCCGGCGGATTCCAAACCCTCCGCCGCCTACGCCTTGGTCTCCGCGAAGACAGATCCCGCCGCAGGCATTTTTCCGAGTGAGCCGGGCCGGGGGTCATCCGCGAGTATCCGCCGTTGGTTCAGGCCAATCGTGGGATGAAGCTGATCACGGCATCCAAAGCGGTGGAGGCGAATTGGGCGATACGACTGGCCGGAGAAGAGCGGGTACTTGGCGAACAATGGAATCGCCACTGCAACACCCGCGGTAATTATCAGCAAGGTGCGAGCCGAGAATCGCATCGGCTGCCGTGTCCTCGACCGTATGTTTGCAAGATTAAAGATGAGGGGATGAAGTGTGAAATGTTGGAAGGTGGAGTCTGTTGCGTTTTAGGACGCTGTCGTATTCTACCGAATTGTCGACTTTTAGCTTCCAGGCGATTGGCAGGCAGGATGCTCACCCCACCTTAGTACACGGAGAAGGCTTGAATGGGACCAGTGTTTTGGAAGACGGCTGCGTTGTTGGTGTTGTCGAACGTGTTCATGACGTTTGCGTGGTACGCGCACTTGAAGAATTTGGACGGGCGACCGTGGCTGATTGCGGTAGCGGTCAGTTGGGGGATCGCGTTTTTCGAGTATCTGATCCAGGTGCCGGCGAACCGAATCGGTTACACGCAAATGAACCTCGGACAGTTGAAAATCCTGCAAGAAGTCATCACGCTAACCGTCTTCGTCCCGTTCGCGGTCTTCTACATGCAGCAACCGCTGAAACTCGATTACTTATGGGCGGCGATGTGCATCATGGGCGCCGTGTACTTTGTTTTCCGATCGGCAACTTGATCGTCACTTTCATCGCGAGAGAAATTCAAAGCCATGTCCAACCAGCCGACCAATGAACCCGATCCGAAACCGTCGATGCCCCAGCAGCCTGGGTGTCCGGTTTGCGGAGGCGTGATGATCGACATTCGCGGCAAGCTGCAATGCACGCACTGCCACCGAATCTGCGAAACCTGCTGCGAAGGCGGTCGCGGCTAACCCTGTTGGTGGCAGGAAACGAAACTCCGGCGAGTTCGGCGACGCCATTTCGGGGTTATGAAGTCGTAGTATTTCGCAGTGTTCGTGCATTCATCTGCATGGAGCGGGCATCTGTTTTCGCTGGGGTTTACCACATCTTTCTGTCGCGGAGCCAGAGTTCCGTTGTGGATAACTTTGACGTCAAGATCACCGATACGCTGCTCTACTTAACTGACCTATTGAGGAATGATGTCGAACTTGCCACCACTTCGTACGTAGAGGATGCAGTCCGCTTCGCCTGCGGTCGAAATGTGATGTAAAAACTCTCCGCGTGAACTGAAATAGCTGCCGGGTGTCAGACTCTTTCCATCGGTCTTGCCATCGATTTGGTACTTGGCTTGACCCTCGATCACGACGGCGCGAAGGCTTGAATCGTGGCTGCGAATGTTTCCGCTGAAGCCGGCTGGTAGCTTCAGCAGAGTGCCGTTGGCTTGGTCTGACTGCGGGTTGCCCCACAGAAATGCGACCTGAGGTTCCTTGCCAAAGGCCGACTCCGCAGACGACTGGATCCACGTGGTGCTGGCGGCGCCGAGCCACACCATGTTCGAGGCGTCGATGTTGACGGGTCTTTCACCGTTGTCGAACGCCTCGTCCGTTGGCATGACAAGGTAGGGGCCTTTGTCGATCTCGATGTACGCGATCGTCGTTCCGCGAGCGGCCGTGATGTGAGGTTCACCGGCTGGCTGGGTCCAGAAAGAACCCGCGGGCATCCACATCGGTTCTGCTGCCGGATCATCGTTGTGAACGCCGCCAGCGATCACCACGCCTCGGTAAGTGACATTGTGAATGTGAGGCGGTGAGGAAAATCCGTCCACGAATTTTACAAGAAACCCCGTCGCCTGCGTCCCTGATCGGTCGCCCCAAAGCGTTGCCGCTTGCGGGCTGGCGTCGCCGCGAGCCGGGTTGAGCTGGGTCCACGCAACTTTCGAAGCCAAGACCACGTTAGAAGTTGGCTTGGTTACCTGCTCTTGAGCGATGCTCTCGGATGCGGCAACACAAACGCCGATAGCAAACGCGAGCAGTAGGAAAGCTTTGGGAAGGGAATAAATCATTGGTTGAAGCTTAATGGATGTTCATTTTTGGGGTTGCCTCGTCCACTACGTTCATGCCGACGGGACTCGTTGCCTCGTCCACTACGCTGATGTTTTCAACGACGACCTAATCACGGCGACCAGCTTAGTGAGGTTTTTTGCTCGGAAAGCGTCCAGAGTTTGGCCGCCGCTTCCCGATCCAGGGCGCACTCGTCCAATGGGCACTCGTCGATTGGACCGACCATCTCCGCCCGCTTCGTGGGCCCATAGAGTTTATTGGACTCTACATTCCCTTCGGTTGCACACATGACCGCGGGCCAGGAGCCTTTTTCGGCGGATTGTGCGATAACTCGAGAAAGTACGGACCAGACAATCTTGTTGAATGTGCTTGCTGTGTCCTTCAATAAATTGGTGCGTGACGCGCCGGGATGGCAGACTTGGACGGTCACGTTCTTTCCCGCAGTTTCGACACGGCGTTGCAATTCGTAGGCGAACATCATCTGCGCCAGCTTGCTCTGGGCGTACGAATTCCAGGCGGTGTAGTGCTTGTCAAAGTTGAGGTCTTCAAATTGAATTCGCTTCAGTCCCATTTTATAGGCGTTGCTGCCGACGACCACGATGCGGCCCGCCGACTCTTCGATCCGCTCGACCAGCAGTCCGCACAGCAGAAAATGACCGAAGTGGTTCACGCCAAGCTGGCTTTCGAAGCCGTCCATCGTGATTTCCCGCTTGGCGACTTGCGCGATGGCCGCGTTGCAAATGAGCGCATCAATGCGAGGGACGTTCTGCAACACTTCCGCCGCCGCTTCTCGTACGGATTCCAACACCGCCAGGTCCATGCGAACGAAAGTCACGTCAGCTTCACTGCCAAATTCCTGTTTCATAGCCGCGATGGCGGCTGCTGACTTGTCAACGCTGCGGTTCAACATCACCACTGCTGCGCCTTTGGAAAGGAACACCCGCGTTGCCTCAAAACCCGCACCAGCGTTGGCTCCGGTGATAAGAAACGTTTTGCCTGCGAGGGAGCCAAGCCGCTCCGGCGTCCAGCCTTTGGGTCCAAAGTTTCTCTTGGTGGACACTGTTGAGACTCCTTTGTTGGGGTGAGTGATGGTAGTGGACGAGACTACGAGTCCCTCGCGCGCAGGGGGACTCGTAGCCTCGTCCACTACGTCGGTTGCTCTGGTGACAGGAATGAATAGAGAACAGGAATGACGAATAGCGTCAGCACGGTGGCAAAGGTCAAGCCAAAAATGAGCAACCAGGCCAGACCTTGCCACAGAGGCCCACCGTCGAGGGCGAGCGGAACGAGCCCGCCCACGGTGGTGGCGGTCGTCAGAAAGATCGGCATCAGCCGCTGGCGTGCAGCGTCGACGATCGCATCGTAATACTCCTGGCGTGTCAACGGATGGTCGGTTGCCGATGTTTTTTCCTTCATGACGATGTCAGCAAACTCGACAAACAAAATTGCCGAATTCAGTACGATTCCGAACAGCGCCAGCACGCCGAGCTGAGGCATGAATCCGAACGCGTTGCCTGTCACCCAGAGCCCCAGCAGTGCTCCCACCAGAGCAAGCGGCAACGTCACAATGATGATCGAAGTGCGGGCAAGGCTGTTGAACTGGAAAATCAACAACAGAATGATTGCGATGAATGACATGCCGAAGGAACGAAACATCTTCCACTGAGCTTTCATCGACTCTTCCAGTGCGCCGCCAATTTCAATGCGAAATCCAGGAGGCAGTTCAGCTTTCAGCTCTCGCATTGGCTCGGAGTTGAAGACTCGCGTCGTGATGTCGTTGCCCGACGCTCCGAAGTTGACCCGCGATCTGACTTCGATCGTTCGATTTCCATTGCGTCGACCAATGGTTTCCAATCGCCACTGCGGTTTCACACTCGCGATAGCTGCCAACGAAACCTTGCCGACGCGGGTTTCGATGTGTGAGCTGTCAACGGCACCAAGTGACCGACGGCTTTCGGGATTCAGCCGAAAGTAAACCGGGATCTGCTGGTCACCCTCGCGATACATCGTCAGCAGCTTGCCGGAATAGTAGGCATCAAGCGTTGATGCGACTTCAGCGTTGCGAATCCCGGATAGACTGGCCCGATCCGAATCCACATCGACGAACAACTGCTGGCCGGAGACGCCCCACGAATCGTTGACGTCCCAGGTGTCCGGCTCGGCGTCCACGATTGTCTTGACACGGTTTGCAAAACGTCTGAGTTCGTCCGCGTCAGCGAGCCCGTTACCCATGACGCGTAAAACAACCGGATCCGCGGGCGGGCCGAGCGCCAGTTCAACAGGAACCACTCGTGCGCCGGCGATCGGCGAAAGCCCCAACGATTCGTCTCCCTGCCTCGCGACGACACGCAGTTGCTCGGCAAAGTCGTGGGTGAACTCTCCCCTAGTCGTATGGATCAGGATTTCGGCGTAGTTTGGCTTCAGGGTTTCCGGTTCCCAGGCAAGGTACCAGCGTGATCCACCTCCGCCGACGATGGTTCGCATGTTCAACAAACGCTCGTGAGATGCTCCTTCGGCATCAACATGCGGGCTGAGGGCGCGGATCATCTCTTCGACCTTGCGAGCGACGCCGTTGGTTTGTTCAATCGAAGCGGACTCAGGCAAATAGATTTCAACGGCAAATTGGTCCCGCTGCGTCAGCGGAAAGAATTCGCTCGAAACCGGAAGCTGGGTCGCAAATAGCAACATGCCGACGGACGCAAAAATGGCGACCAGGCGGTGTCGGAGCGTCCAGGCAAGGGCTGCAGCGTAAAGTCGATAGAAGCCGCCGCGTTGTGATTCGGCTTGCGCTGGCACCCCACTTCCTTTCTTCCGGTG
>CAXBHV010000126.1:0-10231 GCA_963974855.1 uncultured Rhodopirellula sp.
CGGGTCCCACGCATTACCCGGTGCCTTACGGCCCACGGCTCACAACTGCGAGTTGTATTTCGAATGTATCAACAGCCCGCTAGCCACGGTTTCGGCGCTGAACCGGGGCTAGCGTCCAAACGGCTAACTGAATTTCTCCCAATGATTCCTGCCTACCCGATTAGCTTCCTCTTGCGTCGAAAAATCGGAGTGTCGCGTCCGTCCCGATTTGATAGCAGAACTGTGGTGGTAAAATGTATCAGTGTTTATGCGTTAAAACTCATTTTTTTCGGGTGCGGCCAACGCTATAATTAGGGCCTACTCACGACACTCCCTCTCTGGCGTGGTGTTTTTAAGTTTTTCTGTCGGCATTGTCAGTTTGAGACATCTTCGCCATTTTGGCCGACCTGTGACAAGATATGTTAGTTCAGTGCGTTTCTTAGAGGCGTTCAGTGGGGTCGTGTGTCGTCAGGTGGCTTCCTGTTTTTTCCCTACTTCTGCATTTCTATCGAGGGTTTCTATGAGAATGAATGTGAAACGCCAAGGGTTTACCTTGGTTGAATTGCTCGTCGTCATCGCAATTATTGGCGTTTTGGTTGGCTTGTTGCTCCCAGCGGTGCAGGCGGCTCGTGAAGCCGCTCGTCGGATGCAGTGCAGCAACAACGTCAAGCAGATCGGCTTGGGGCTGCATAACTATCATGCTGCCTACAATCAGTTGCCCAAGCAGGGTGGTGGATCGACTCCGCCCGGGGCTCAGTCGAATGTAAACTTCCTTAGCTTTTTAGTTGGGATTTTGCCTTTCATTGAGCAGCAGTCATTGTGGGAGCAAGTCAGTAATCCATATAAGACCTATCCAGCAATGGGGCCTGAAACTTGGAATACGGGCTACGATCCTTGGCGTACGACCGTCGGTAGCTATCGCTGTCCAAGTGACCCTTATGTTCCTACGGCAGGATCCTTTGGTAGCAACAATTATGCAGCGTGTATCGGGGATGGAATTCAGTGGACCGATCGTGGGGGCGTAGATGATGCTAACACTTCGGTGAATGCGGCAGCGGATATGCACCTGCGGGGAATGTTCAAAACACGTCGAAAAACGGGCTTCCGCGATACACTAGACGGATTGTCTAACACGATCATGGCAGGCGAAATTGTTTGTGACGCAGGCCGCCGCGAGATCATTGCTCAACCGGTGTATATCGACAACGGCGATAATCATTTCAATCCCACGCACCCGAAGTGCACAGCCAATGCGATTGATCCGGCTCGTCCTCAGTTCTATGTCCCGTCGGCTGAGTTGCAGTACAGCAAGGGAGATGAATGGAAAAAGGGGCATCGTTGGATGTGCGGGCTGCCGATGTACACTGCGGTCAATACCGTTCGGCCTCCCAACAAGGAGAGTTGTCAGTCGCATAATACCGATGGTCGCGAAGGGACTTATACCGTCACCAGTCGTCACCAAGGTGGCGCGCATGTGCTAATGGGGGACGGAGCAGTCAAATTTATTACGGACTCCATCGAATCGGGCGATCAAACGGCGGGGATCACGATGGCTGGGATGGCAAGTCCCTATGGATTGTGGGGAGCGTTGGGAACCGCCGAAGGCAAGGAAACGCAGACACTCGAGTAAACGTTATCGCTGCTAGTTAAAGCAAAAAGCGGATCGGCTCTGACGAGTCGGTCCGCTTTTTTTATGCTCACTCAGTAAGATGTTCTCTAAGACGATGCTTTGGTGTTGACGTACATCATGCGGAGTGCGTGCAAGGCTTCGGAGAGCATTTTGGACTCGTCGTCGCTGAGGTTACCTTTGGTCTTTTCGCTTAGCATGTCGATCGTATCGATGTAATGCTTTGCAAATGGCTTGTTGACTTTCGCTTCTCCGCTGGCGGGATCGGGGATCTGTCCCAGTGTCGCCATCGCTTGAGTGAATAGCATCGAAATCAGGACTTCGAACGAAGCCGGCGGCGGTGAATGCATCGACATCTCTTCGTCTGCATTTTCCGCTTTAGTGCTGGCAGGGGCGTTCTGCTCCGCCGTCACCGTTTTCTCTTCGGCATCCTGTGCAGCGGACGGTTCAGTCTCGGCGGTCTCTGGCTCGGCCGCAGCTTTAGCGCTGGCGGCTTCTTTTTCCTTGGCGACCTGCTCTTTCCAATCACTGTCGACAATGATTTTTGGTTCTTCGGAGTTGGTTTCGTCGTTGCTGTTGTTGGGGTCGCTCATGAGATTGCCTTTGAAATCGGTGACGTTGTGGGCGTTGATTCCAGGGGAAACTATTGTTGGGTCGCGGTGGTTGGCTCTTTGTCTTCGCGACGCAGACGTCGGTCGACTGCAGCTTGGACAAATCCCGCGAACAATGGGTGCGCCTTCAGCGGTTTGCTCTTGAATTCGGGATGGTACTGAACCGCAACGAACCAAGGGTGGTTGGGAAGTTCGACCACTTCGACGAGTCCGCCATCGGGGCTTGTTCCAGCAAAACGCATTCCACTGGCTTCAAATTGCTGGCGAAATTGATTGTTGAATTCGTAGCGATGGCGATGACGCTCGTCGATTTGGTCGCTTTCGTAGGCTTTGCCCGCGATGCTGTGCCGGTCCAATTTGGTGGGTTGGCTGCCCAGTCGCATCGTGCCGCCCATTTGTGTGACGTTTTGCTGTTCGTCGAGCAGGCAGATGACTGGGTACGGTGTGTCTTTGTCGAATTCGCTTGAGTGAGCGGCATCAAGTCCGACCACATTGCGGCCGTATTCGATTACGGCGCACTGCATACCCAAACAGATACCAAAGAACGGAATTCCGCGCTCGCGTGCGAATTGGATCGCTTGAACCTTGCCTTCGACACCACGTTCGCCAAATCCGCCAGGAACCAGGATGCCGTGATATCCGCTTAGCAATCGTTCGGCGCCCTCGCGTTCAATATCGGCACTCTGGATTCGCCCCACACGGATTTGGGCGTGGTTGTGGATGCCCGCGTGATCGATCGCTTCATAGATCGATTTGTAGGCGTCTTTGTGCTCCGCATATTTGCCGACCACAGCGATCGAGACTTCGTGATGAGGATTGCGAAGTCGGTGTAGCAGGTCGGTCCATGGCGAGATGTCGAGAGTCGATGCCGGCAGTCCCAATTTCTTGACGACCAATTCATCGAGTTTGTTGTCGACCAACGACAGTGGAACCTCATAGATCGAGAAATCTTTGTCTTTCTCTTCGATCACCGCTTCGACCGGGACGTTGCAGAACAACGCGATTTTTTCGCGATCATCGCGACTGATCGAATGTTCGCAGCGGCAAACCAGCACGTCCGGTTGGATCCCGATTTCACGCAGTTGGCCGACTGAGTGTTGGGTCGGTTTCGTTTTCAGTTCGTCCGCGGCCTTCAGGTACGGCACCAACGTCAGGTGCATGTACAGACAGTTTTCGCGTCCCACGTCGAGCGAAAATTGACGGATCGCTTCGAGGAACGGCAGACTTTCGATATCCCCGACGGTGCCGCCGATCTCGGTGATGACCACATCGACGTCGTCGCCACCCATCCGCTTGATCACGGACTTGATCTCGTTGGTGATGTGCGGGATGACCTGAACGGTTTTGCCTAGGAATTGGCCTTTGCGTTCTTTTTCGATGACCGACAGATAGATCTGGCCTGTCGTGTAGTTGCAGTCGCGGGAAAGCCGGCCCGAGGTGAACCGCTCGTAATGCCCCAAGTCGAGGTCGGTTTCGCTGCCGTCATCGAGAACGTAGACCTCGCCATGCTGGTAGGGACTCATCGTCCCAGGGTCGACGTTGATGTAGGGATCCAGCTTTTGCATGCGGACCCGCAAACCCCGCTGCTCGAGCAGCATCCCCATCGAGGCGCTGGTTAAGCCTTTGCCAAGCGAACTAACAACGCCACCGGTTACAAAAATGTGTTTCGTCATGGAACGAAATCATACCCAAATGGGAAAAAGACGGAAGTCGTCGCAAACCCACAGAATTGCATTTAGCGAATCCGTTCAGCAAACGCTTGGAAATCCGCTTCGGTATCGATGCCGGGCGCGGCCGATTGGACGCGTGCGACCACGATTCGCTTGCCTGCTTCGATCGCTCGCAGTTGCTCGAGACGTTCGGATTGCTCCAGCGGGCTGGGTGGTTGCTTGGAAAACCATTCCAAAAAATCGCGGCGATAGGCGTACAAACCGACGTGGTGCCAAAACAGTGGCGGTTCCATCGCGAGCGATTCGGGGGTGCCCCCGCCGCGAAAATGAGGCACCGCCTCGCGGCTGAAGTAAATCGCGTTACCAGCAAATTGTGGGTGAGCGGTCGGGTGGGTGGCCTGCCCTGCCCTGCTCTGCCCCGTTTCGCACCCACTCTCCGATTCGCGCCCACTCGCAGCGACAACAATTTTGACGCAGGCCGAATCGTGCAGCAGTGCCTCGCTTCGGATGGGGGTCCCGATCGTGGCGATGTCGGCCTGGTCATCGTTGATTAGCACCGACCCGACGAGATCAACCGTCTGCGGATCAATTTCGGGCTCGTCGCCTTGGACGTTGATAAATGCATCAAAATCGGGAAATTGAGCCGCGACCTCAGCAATCCGATCGGTGCCGCTAGGACAATCGACGCTGGTCATCACGCATCGGCCGCCAAACGCGTTCACTTCATCGGCAAGTTTGGGATCATCGACTGCGACCACCACGGCATCAGCAATACTGGCTTTCGAGGCTGCTTCCCAGGTGTGACGGAGTATGGACTTGCCCCCTGCGCTGCGAAGCAGTTTTTCGGGGAGTCGAGTCGAAGCCAGACGAGCGGGAATGACGATCATGCAGCGATTGTTCATCAGGTTTCCGAAGTCTTCGTGTTTTAAGAAAATTCATGCCCACGCTCCTCATGATCCCGTCAAAAGTGGGTCAAGGTAAACAGGGGCGACCTTGCAACTTGGGCGTTTGACAATGATTTGGCAAGCCGATAGAGTCGTCAATTAACGGTGAGCGGTGCCGCAAAGTCAACGGATCTTGGATTTTGCGGAAACAGGGAACTTCGGTGAGATTCCGAGACGGCCCGGCCGCTGTAACGGATGTTGTTCGCGAGGAATGTCGCCCATTGTGACGTTTTCGCGAACCGCCAACGTCTCACTCTTTCGTGCCATTGTTCTTCAAATCGCGTTTGTCGCCATCGGGCGTCGGCCAATTTGGGAATGAGAAGGCGGAGAAGCTGGCATGCGTCCTAAGTCAGAAGACCTACCGCGTCACCGGATGCTTTGGAACTCGCTGCACGCAACAGGGTTGCCTACAACCTTGTTGTGCCCACGCAGCGATTCTTGAAAAACCTTCTTGGGTGAGGTTAGCGTCATGATCGAACCGTCTCGCTGTGCAAAAGGCGTTTTGCAGTGAGTCGCTGTTGTTGATTTTCCTTGGCATGAATGTTGTCGGCTACCCTCCCCTGCCCTTCGCGTTTGCGAACCCAGCGGTGGACATCCGGTGACATCCACTCGGTCTTCCCTATAAATCGTTGGCGGTACGTCGATGAGGTTCCTCGATTGTGAACGAACAAACCCGTTGTGGGATAGGCTTCCAGCCTGTCATCCGCAGTCGGTTTCGCGCTCACACATAAATCGATCAAGCTCTCGCGGTCACCAACGTGGTTTCACACTGATCGAGCTGTTGGTCGTGATTGCCATCATCGGGACCCTCGTCGGACTGCTGTTGCCGGCTGTACAGGCGGCTCGCGAGGCCGCACGTCGGATGCAGTGTCACAGTCGATTGCACCAAATCGGTCTGGGGCTGCAAAACTATCACGCAGCCTTCAATCAGTTTCCGATTGGGGTGATCCAGCCACGCCCATTGTGGCCCAAGGGCAAAGAGTTTGCATGGTCGGCGATGATGTTGCCGCAACTCGAACAGACTGCGGTTTGGCAGCAAATTGATTTCGGCGTACCGTATGACGACCCGAAAAACGCAGCCGCCGCAGCGTCGGTCATTTCGACATTCATCTGTCCTTCGACACCTCGCAGTGACAATTTGAAAAAAGGTCGCGGCGTGACCGATTACGGCGGCATCTACGGCGAACGAATTCTGACCACCAACAATCCTCCCTCGGGAGTGATGATTTACGACCGAGCGTTGCGTTTTCGTGACATCTTGGACGGCACTTCCACGACGGTCGCGGTATCCGAAGATGCTGATTTTCCGGATGGGCAATGGATCAGCGGAAAGAACTTGTTTGATCAAGCCTTTCCGATCAACAAGGCACCTAGTTTTGAAAACGATATGCGAAGTTTTCATCCGCAAGGAGTCAATGCAGCCTTTGCCGATGGATCGGTTCGTTTCCTCAACGAGAGCATGGATCTGACTGTGTTAGCGGCAATTTGCACGCGGGCGGGTCACGAAGTGGTCTCCGAATTTTGATTTCCATACTGTTTGTAACATTTTGTGTCGCTCGAGATTGTACTCCTGCACACTCATACTCTCCACACAATAAACACCTAATATGCGTCAACGTACAAACCAACTTCGCCGTCGCCGCCGACTGACTACCGAACTACTCGAAGATCGACGTTTGTTGGCCGCGGGGCCTTACGCACCCGCGGCGGGCGAGGTTGGCAGTACTGCGATCGCGATGGATGATCCCGCAATCGTCGCCTGGGCAACCGATTGGAAACAATACACCCCCGGTACCGAAGTCAGCGCGACGTTCCAAACACCCGACAAGGCGTTAGGACCCGCGGTGGGAAACAGCTTCGATATCGTCTCGCTCGGCCGTGGCGGCGAGATCACGTTGCAGTTTGATATTCCAATTCGCGATGGACTTGGAGCCGATTTCGCCGTCTTCGAAAACAGTGTGACCGACACGTTTCTCGAACTCGCCTACGTCGAAGTTTCTTCGAATGGCACCGACTTCTTTCGTTTTGATACCGACTCGCTAACCGCGTCATCCGTTGGCGGTTTTGGCAGCGTTGATCCGACGAACATTGATGGTTTTGCCGGAAAGTATCGCCAGGGAGTTGGGACGCCCTTCGATTTGAATGACCTTGCGGGCATCAGTGCGGATTTGGACGTCAATGCAATCAGCCATGTTCGTCTGATCGATATCGTTGGCGACGGATCGCAAACCGATTCCAGTGGCGATACCGTTTATGACCCCTTCCCGACCGTGGGCAGCGCCGGGTTTGATCTCGATGCCATCGGCGTCATCAACCAAGCACCCTATGTGGTTGCGTCGGTTGGATTTGAGGATGTCGGTCAGTCGCTAACGCCTGAGTCGCACTGGAACGGGCCCGTTTCCGGTGGCACGACCAGTGAGGGACCCTATGGTGACCAGGTCACCAAGGGGGAATTCAAGAGCGACGAAGCACAGTTAAATAATGCATACTCACTTGATTATGGTTCATGGTCGGGTTGGGGGTACTCCAACGAAACCAACACTTCGACGCCGGGGTTCACAAACCAATTCAGTGCCATCACCGGTAGCGGTGCGAATGATTCAGCCACCTACGGAGTGTCTTTTGCCTCATCGACGGGTGAGGATGTCGCGAAGGTTACGTTGCCCGAAGATGCGGGATCGCTGCGGTCGATTCAGATCACCAATACGACGTACGCCGCCTTGTCGATGCAGAACGGCGACTCGTTTGCGAAGAAGTTCGGCGGAGTGTTGGGGACCGATCCTGATTGGTTCCTGTTGACGATCGAAGGAAAGGACGGTTCGGGTGCGAGTGTTGGAACCGTCGATTTTTATCTAGCCGATTATCGCAGTGACGATTCTTCGCTGGACTACATCGTGGATGCGTGGACCGAAGTTGACTTAAGTTCGTTGTCCAATGCGGATTCGCTCGAGTTTTGGGTCACCTCGTCGGACGTGGGCGTGTTCGGAATGAACACCCCTGCCTACTTTGCGATGGATGAATTGTCCTTTTTGACCCCGGGAATCGCAGTCGATGTGCTGGATCATAGCATTGTCGAAAACGCTGGTGCCACCGCGACCACCGGCCGGGTGACACGCGGCGGGGATGATTTGTCCGCCGCGATGACGGTATCCCTTTCGAGCGACATCGCGGGACTGATCGTTCCGGCGACGGTGACGATTCCCGCTGGCCAAGCCTTTGTCGATTTCGCAATCGGGATGACCGATAACAACCAAGGTAACGGGGATGTTGTGGCGTCGATCACGGCAACCTCAGGCGACTTGCAAGCGGTTCGCGGGATCACCATCATCGACGACGAGGTTCCCACATTAACGGTGTCAGTGGCGTCCGCGACGATCGACGAAGGAACCACGGTTTCCGGAACACTCACACGGATCTATGCCGATACGAGCCAAGCACTGACCGTCCAACTATCAAGTTCTTCGCCAACGATTGCTTCGGTTGACGCGACGGTCACCATTCCTGCGGGCGCATCCTCGGCGACCTTCGCGATCTTGGCAATCGATGATGACGTCGATAACGGGACCACCACGGTTCAGTTCACCGCGACGGCGGTTGGTTTCATCTCGCTGTCGAGTTCGGCCGATTTCAATGACAACGACCAGCCTGCGATTCAGGTGACCGCAAGCGAAAGTACGTTCAGTGAATCCGATGCCGCTGCGACCACTCGGTTTGAAGATTTAGGCATCAGATTAGCCAACGAATCGTTCGACAATGGTGCCGGAGGAAACGGGCAATTCGTCAGCGATGGTTTAATTCTGAACAACGCCTACAACGCTACCTACGGTTCATGGTCCGGTTGGGCGATCTCCAATACGACCGATACGACGACGCCCGGTTACTTGAACCAATACAGTGCAATTGCAGGTGCCGGAGCATATGGTTCACGGACGTACGCCGTGTCATCGGGCTACGCCGCCAACTTGCCTAGCATTACTCGCGCCAGCGACAACGGTGTCGGATTCCAACAGTTGTCGATCACCAACACCACTTACGCCGCTTTGTCGATGGCCAACGGTGACACGTTTGCCAAGCAATTTGGTGGCGATGATGGATCCGATCCTGATTGGTTCTTGTTGACGATCGAAGGCGTGGACGAAGCCGGTGAGTCGGTCGGAACCGTTGAGTTTTATTTGGCTGATTTTCGTTTCGACGATGACTCGCTCGACTACATCGTTGACGACTGGACGGTGGTCGATGTGTCGTCACTCGGCAGCGCCGTCAAGCTCGAGTTTGCATTGAGCTCGTCAGACGTCGGTTCGTTCGGGATGAACACGCCTGCCTACTTTGCTGTGGACGATATCGTGATCGCCCAGCCGATTGATCCCGCCAACCCGGCTCCATCAATCACAGTATCGCGACAGAATGTCGAAGTGTCCGAATCCCTCGACGTGATGCTGATCAGCAGTGATGCGAACCAAGTCCGAGTGCCGATGTGGGTGACAATTCCTGCCGGACAATCTTCGATCCAGGTGCCGCTGAGCATCGTCGATGACATCGTTGTCGATGGCGACGCGGTCGTGACGATCACGGCCACTGCTGATTCGTTAACGAGTGCAACGACGGTGACGATCGAGGATAACGATCTGTCGATGTTGACGGTCACGCTTGGTTCGAGCGAGCTAAATGAGTCGCTTGGTAATGCAATCGCAGACTTTGAGGATGCGGGACAGCGACTGCTCGACAACTCGTTCTACAAAGGCCAAGACGGTGCGGGAAGCTTCCCATCGGGAGACCTTGTCTTTGCCAATAACTACAATCCGACTTGGGGATCATGGTCAGGTTGGGCGTTCTCGAACACAACCGACCAAACCACGGCGGGTTACGGAAACCGTCGACTTACGCCGTAGGTACGGGTGCGACCGGCAGCTCGGCGGCAGTGGTTCAAAAGAACAGTGACGGTTTGTTCGAATCGCTGATGGTCACCAACACGACTTACGCAGCACTCTCGATGACCGAAGGTGACGCGTTCGCTAAGAAGTTTGGTGGTGAATCCGGCAACGATCCCGATTACTTGTTGTTAACGATCGAAGGATTGGATGCGAACGACGAGTCGATTGGAACCGTGACGTTCTATCTTGCCGATTATCGTTTCGCTGATAATTCATTGGACTACATCGTCCAAGAATGGACCCAAGTCGATTTGACGCAAATCGCCGCGGCCGATCGACTCGAATTCTCTGTCGCCTCGTCGGATGTCGGAGCGTTTGGGATGAATACGCCCGCCTATTTTGCGGTCGATGATGTGCGAGTCCAACCGGCTGCCGAGCTTGCGGGGCACGGCATTGTTCATCGCAACGATGATGATTTGTCGAATCCACTCGTGGTGACAATCAACGCAGACCCGTCGGGCAGTTTGTT
>CAXBHV010000127.1:0-10210 GCA_963974855.1 uncultured Rhodopirellula sp.
GTGACGCATGTACTGCAACCTGAGTGCCGAACGGAATTGGCTTCCAGCCTGTCATGAAGCCTATCCCACTGGTATTTTCTCGTAGCGAAAGTCGCGAAGACTTTCGGCCACCCTGCCCCATCCAAAACTCTTGGCGAGTTTCGCTACGTGAAGCTCTTGCTGCAATGACAGGCTGGAAGCCTATCCCACATTCGCGTAGCGAAAGTCGCGAAGACTTTCGGCCACCCTGGCCCACCCAAAACTCTTGGCGAGTTTCGCTACGAAAATCCCTTGCTGCCATTACCGCCTGGACGTCCATCTCACTGGATTCCGGGCCTCAGAATCGGAATAACCGGCAAAGCTTTCCAAAATTGCTCAACCGACACGACCGGAATTGTCGAAACATCCACTAGGGCCGCTCTGCACTCATCGGCCTGATGATGATTCGTTCAATGTGTCGGAAGATAAGCAATGAAATTGCCGCGTACGATCAGCCGTTCCACCCTCCGAGTTTCTTTTGGGGTGATGACAATTGCTAGCGTGCTGTTTGCATCTCCTGTGCTGCATGCTCAGGTACGTACAAAGAAGCCAGATCGCGGTGTCTACCAGCCGCCGAGGGTCACCGCGTCGACCGCCGAATCCAATTCGCGACTAATTCCGGTGCCGATCGAGGACGTTCATGGCAATCCGATGGAACCGAGCGATCAAGTGACTGGGGAAGGCTCGTCAACGACAGTCCCCAAGTTGCTGCCTCGTCGCGCGAAACTGCAGCAGGTCGGTCACAACGATGTCGTGCTGATGGATCCGACGCCTACCCATGGTGAGGGAGAAATCATCGTCGAAGGCGACTCCTGGCCTGCTCCGATTGAAACTTGGTCATCAGAAGGCGGGGAATACTTCGAAGGCGACCAGTTCTACGAAGGCGGATACGGCGATGTCGGCTGCGGCATCGAAGGCTGTGATTCGTATGGATGTGACGGCTATGGATGCGATTCCATCGGCTGCAATCGCTGCGGTCCGGGAAACTGGGCCAATGCAAGCTTGGTATTTCGACGTGATCGCTGGTTTGCCAACTTTGAATTGCTATTAATGTTTCGCAGTGGCGACTACTTGCCACCGCTGTTTACCACCGGCCCCGCCACGGCAACCAATCCAGGCCGTTTGGGGCAAGCCTCGACCCGCATTCTGGCGGGTGGCGGCGAAGTGCTGAACGAGTTGACCGCCGGGGGCCGATTAACGGTAGGGACTTGGCTTGACGATTGTCATTCGCGAAGCATGGTGGCTCGTGGTTGGGGAACGGGCGAAGAAACCTTTAACTTTAGTGCCGACCAATCGACGACTCCGATCATCACACGCCCCTTTTTCAATGTCACCACAGGACAGGCTGCGACCCAAGACACGCAAGTGGTTGCGACGCCCGGATTCACCAACGCGGGATTCGCAAACGTTCACGCATCAAGCAACGTTTACGGAGCTGACCTTTCGATTCGCCAGCATGCCTATTCACGCTTCGGCGGCACAGTCGACGTGCTATATGGATACCAGTACATGCATCTGAGTGAGGATCTGATCACTTCGAGTACATCGACAGCCGGAGCGAACAATCCCGCTCCGCTCGGCTCAGTGATCGCAATCAGTGACTCGTTCGACGCACAAAACGATTTCCACGGAGGTCAGATCGGAATCGCGTCACGTTACCGCGAAGGATGCTGGTCGTTCAACAGTTTGTTCAAGGTTGCCGCTGGGAATCTGCGACGCGAAGCCACTATGGCGGGACAAACGCAAACCAGCAACGGCCCAACGTTCACCGACCCCAATGGATTGCTGGTTCGCAGCACCAATGCGGGGAACCGAATCGACGATACATTCGCGTGGGTTCCCGAGATCGACCTATCGTTGGGATGGCGTTATTTCCCACGGTTTGATGTAACGGTAGGCTACCACATCATCGCGATGACGGAAGCGTTGCAAGTGTCGGGGCTGATCGACGACCAATTGGCGTCCAACCTAGCGGATCCGGTTTCCGACCCGCTACGCCCGAGTTCAAAGATGGATTACAAGACGTTCTACGTGCACGGCATCCACTTTGGATTGCAGTACGTATACTAAACCCATTCTTGAGTGGTCGGTTTGATCACGATTTCTGGCACATGAGCTCGCGGAGGCAACTGGCAAATCGTCAGTACCAGCGAGGCGATGTCTTCGGGTTGCAAAATCGAATCTTTGTGCTCTTGCGTGACCGCAACCGGCCGGTTGTCCAGAATCGGCGTGTTGACCTCGCCTGGATAAACGTTCGTGACACGCACGCCTTCGTTGCGTACTTCGTTTGAAATTGCCGTGCCAAGTGCGGTCATTGCAAATTTGCTGGCACAGTAAACGATACCGCCGAGCGAGATCGCACGCTTGCCGGCGATCGACGAAATGTTGACAACGACGCCGTCTCGACGCTCACGCATTTGGGGAAGCACTTCCAAAATGCAGCGGTACGCACCCGAGGCATTGATTTGCATGACGCGATCCCAGTCATCGGGAATCATGGCGGCCATGGTGCGTTTTTGGATATTGATTCCAGCGCTGTTTACCAGAATATCAACCTCGCCCGCTTGCTCGCGGACAAAGGCAAAAAACGCCGCGATGCTGCTGGGATCTGCGACGTCGATAGCGTGAGTCAGCACGGGCAGCTCACTCGGAATCGATTTGGCCAGCGTCTGGAGCGGCTCGGTACGTCGTCCGCCCACGACAACTTTGCAACCAGCCATGGCCAATTCGCGTGCGATTCCCGCACCGATACCTGTTCCGCCGCCAGTAATCGCTACGACTTTGCCCGCTAAATTTGACACGATGCCAATCCCAATGATGTGTGTTGTTTGATGATGCAAAACGTCAGAACATCGAACCAATCACGGTTGAATGTTGTGAGCACACATCGTAACAAACCACTCGGGATTTTACATGCCGCGTCGCCGCCTCTTTTGTGACCGCAAGCCAACGGTCATTTGTGAGCCGCAGGCCGTTAAAGAGCCGATTTCACGCAGGCCGCGATCGCTACATTAACGATTGAAGTAATCGGGGACCGAAGGCGTTTCGGCAATTTGTTCCGCGGGAGTGAAAGGAGCTCCCAACACGGCTTCTTTGCGATCCATGATTTTTAGCGGAGCCGCTTTGGCGACCTTTTTTGAACTCATGATGCTGCCACCGACGCCGTTGTAACCGACCGCCTTTTGCCGCTGGTCGATAACCGAACCGCTGCGGAACGGCCCAACTCCGAACACATAAGTGTCATTGTTATGGGTCAACGCGGTAGATTCGCCACCGCTGCCCAGCGCGGTGCCGGTTTTCGCGTCGTAACAAATCAGCCCGATCTTAGCGGTACCCATTTGCGTGTTCCGCGAGGCGAGCTTGATCTCAGGAAGTTCGATCGGCAAGCCGGGCATTCCCAGAGCGGGAATCCCAACGTAGCTCTCTTGCGTGTCGGTTCCGACACCACCGCTACGCGGTTCCAGCACAACGTCCGCCTGATCGAGTGCGGTGACCAAATGACCGCCCGATTCAAACACTTTGTGGCGAAGCGTGCCAACCAGATATCCCTTGTCCACCGAATCAAGATACTTGTCGTCGATGAAAACTTTGTAGCCTGCCAATTCATTGAACTGAACGTTTGAGAACGCACGGTCAATCGCGGCCGAGATCAAGATTTGTTCTGTGCCAGTCCGGGCGGTATTCGAGGTCTTGGTCGAGGCGCAGCCAACGCCTAAAACGCTGGTGCCACAGGTCAGTCCCGCTAGGACAATGTGCTTCCAAATGGATCGCGAAGAATTGACGCTCATGAGTAAAACATCCGTGTTGTATGAATCTGCTAGCATTGCATTTGATGCTTGCCAGCCACCAGACCGACAGGGTGGGTCGATAGGGTTATTCGGAATACATAGCCGATCGTCGTCACTGAACACCAGATCATCATTGCACTCAGCCCGTACTTCGCATTTTGCCTATTTTACGTGTATGGAAGCGAAGTACGAAAAAAACAGAATTCGCCCGGTTTTCGGATCTCGTAAACGGGAAAGAGCGTGCCCCTCCGTTCGAATGACTTGTTAACGCAAAATACTTCGATTAACGAGGACCTTTCTTTGCCGCTTTCCGAAATTCAGGTGTATGCTTCTGTTATCCGAAAGAAAACGAACCGATACAATAACAGCAGGCGAACGAGAGAGCGACGAACGGCGAATCTCTCTCGAAGCATGATTTTGGGCTCGCTGTACTTTTGTAATGTTGTGGGCATTGCCCCGTCCTCAGCATGTACGAGTGCAGCGAGCCCAGAGTCATGTCTTCTGCCGCCTCTCAATTAATCTGATTGCTTGTGGAATTGGCTTCCAGCCTGTCATGCGTTTCGAGTAGGGCCGGTTCCCACCGGACGTTCTTGACGACTCGATGGAGTCGGCCGCTAGGAACAGGCCCTACGCGCTGACGTAGCGGAACTCGTCACGAGTTTCGACTTGTTCAGCGATTCACGAAAGTCTTGACGACTTCCGCTACAAGTCTTTGCGTTACTTAATGGTCCGACGGCCCTAAGTAACAACCATTGCAATGCAGAGATATGGTTTCACACCCTTAGCCAGTCTCCGGGGCCGAACAATTGAGACAATTGTTCTACAAACGTGCTAGCGGAACGATGATTCTGCAGTGCGAGACGAAAGTCGAACTTACGCGGCTCGGCTTTGTTTGTGAACGCGAGCTTCGGCGATCCAACGAGCCACGTTGGCTTCGTCAGGCGGCATGCTGCTGCGAAGGATCCGTTGACCGGCTTTGGTTTCACAATAGCGTTGGATTTCAGCGGTCAATTCAGCGGCGACCCGATCGGCCAGTTGTGCTGGGGTTCGACATCCAATTGCGACCAACAATTGTGACTTGTAGCCGCAAAGCGATGCAATGGAGGTGACAAAGGTCGCCTGTGCCTGCCAGTCGCCAATCAACTCGGCGGTGATCCAGCGAGTGTCGAGTTGTGTTGCCATTTGCTTGGCATCGCCTGCCAAAAATTGGCGAATGGAGGTGATACCGATCGCCGCGAACCTAGCCGCCGTCTTGGGGCCAATCGAAGGTGCATCGACCAAATCGTCCGGAATCGAATCGCTCGTCGATAACGATTCGGCATCACTTGGGGACGCGGCCATGCGAATCGCGAGATTTTCGCTGGGTTCTACTTTTGACGGAACGCTTTGCTGAATTGCTTCGTGTGGCGGTTGCAGATCGGCATCCAATTTAGGAAGCATTGGTGAAGTTTGCGATGTCGTAGACGTTGGTACGGGACGTTCGGCACGCACCGAACGCACTTCTTCGGGCAAGTTTGCTCTGACGGTCCCGGTGCGTTCGAACTCGGCGAACACGGCTCGGACGGCTTGCTGTTCTTGTGCCGAGGCAATCTTTCGCACGACCCATTGCGAAGGAATCTGGATCGCCGAAACGACCGTGGCCAAATTCAACGAGACCGCAGGGAGCGGGCTTTGGCATGACTGCGCGACTCGTTCGAGAATCCGAGCCCAACCGGTGATCGCAATCCCAAACATGCTGACCAAGATTTCGCGTGACTCGGCGTTCAGCCCTTCGATAGGCCGCTTCACGCCTCGCTCGAGATCATAGATTTCGATGATTCGGTGATAGTGGCGGTGCGATTGCTGTGCAGCCGTCAGCACCGCTTCGGAAATCCAGCCGTCTCTGCGGGCGAGTTGAAAATTGACACGAACCTTGCCATCGCGAATTTGGCTGTAGATCTCCTCGTACGACTTGCAAACGCTCCATTCCATCGGCCGGTGCACGACGCCTTCATGTTCGCTCGAACCGGTGTGCAGCGGCATGATGGGATCGGTGAAGTAGTGGCTGAGCACCCCGAGACTGTAGGCTGCCTCTTTGAATTGTTGATGTTCCAACTGCTCGGTGGCAGTGGCGAGCCATTTTTCACAGGCACGCGGAGCGCCGCCCCAGTTGTTGTCGCCAACATGCAGTACGTGATTTTTGAAGTCGCGAAACTTGGTGTCTGGATCCTTGGCACCGCGCAGGTAGGCGCTGTAATGTTGCAGCAAAATTCTCCCGAGCTGGATGCCCGACGCGGTCTCCAGCATCGGGATCGCATCGAGCGCAAAGTAGTGATGCGTGCTGCGGCAATGCGCCGCGCGAAGGATGGTCGTGAGGAGGGACATTTTGTTCTCCAATAAATGAGCGCTGTCGAATGGGCAACGGGTGAGCAAACATCACAAAATGCAAGGTCAACGCGAGCCGATTCGAGGAATCGATGCGTCAAGGAATCGCAGATTTACCCTGCTCGCGTCAAAGGTGAAACGTCAGAATCTTTGTCGTTCGGGACCGGATATCGGCTGTTCGGACAAGGAAACCGATGCAGAAAGCGGGGTATTCCTGAACGAATTGAACGTGTGGGAATATGAAGAAACCGCGGGGAGAGATGTCGATTGGATGAAAAAGTGGCGACAAATTGTTTGCCCCCCGCTCCCCCTTGTTATCTAAATTCCGTTATGGGAACGTGAGCCGCTTTGTTTTAGGACGAAGCGGTAAGTGGATCTCGTGCCTTGCATAACGATTCGGCGTGACGATCGCCGAGCCGGCTAGCGACGATTCCCACTCAAGTTCCCGCTCCGCCCTGGAAAATTCTTGGAATACTCTTCGGGGCGTGCCGTGCGGTCATCTCGTCTGTTTTGGAAACTGTTTCTGATTTCGGTTGGCTTGAACTTAATGCTAGCTGTTGGGTTTCTGTTCATCGTGACCTCTTCGCAGCGGGTTGAAATCAATCGGCAAGTCGAGCAGCGGTTGTTTGACACGGCGGTGGTATTGCGCAGCCACGTTACCAATTTGGTCGCTAGCGTTCTTGACCAAGTTGGCGAAGAAGAGGCTCACAACGAAGCCCAAAATGAATTGCAAGCATTGATTATGCAATTGGCAACCGAGACTCAGACGCGATTGACGATCATCGATGCGGATGGTGACGTGTTGGCCGATTCGGAACGAAATCCGAAATCGATGCTCAGCCACGCGAACCGTCCTGAATTGCTGGCGGCCAGCGAAGTCGGCAAGGGGGTGGCAACCCGCGAGAGCCCAACGCTGCAGATCGACATGTACTATCTCGCTCTGCAAATTCAATCGCCCGCGGGAAAATCGGCGTTTGTGCGAGTGGCGGTCGAGCTAGAAACGAACGTGTGGCCACAGTGCGTCGCTCGTTATGGTTGCTGGCACTGTTGTTCGGTGCAATTGCGACGGGGCTGACCTATGCGATCGTCGGCCGGATCATCAATCCACTCGCTCAACTCACCGATCGTGCCCAGGCAATTGCCAGCGGGATGGATCAAGCACCGGTGCCCGTTCGCAGCCAAGATGAGGTCGGTTTATTGGCCGAAGCGTTCAACCAGATGCAATCGGAACTGGGGCGTCGATTTCGTCAATTGCGTGAGAAAAACGAACAGATGTCCACGGTGCTCAGCAGCATGGACGAGGGCATTATCGCGATCGATATGGACCAGCGAATTGTGTTGGCCAACGACGCTAGCAAGACGTTGCTCAACTTTGCCACAGCGAACGAGGTGGGGCGACCGTTGTTAGAAGCGGTTCGCAGCCGGCCGCTTTACGAGCTGGTGCAAAAGTGTTTGGAGACCGGCGGCCCCGAGCAAACCGAATTCGAATCGATTTGCCAAGTTCGGCGAGATTTGGCGGTTCGAGCGACCTGCTTGCCTGGCGATCCTGCCAACGGCGTCGTAATGGTGCTACACAATATCACCGAACTGCGGCGGCTAGAGAATCTACGCCAGGAATTTGTTGCCAACGTTTCACACGAACTAAAAACGCCACTGGCGTCGATCAAAGCGTATGCAGAGACGCTTCGTTTGGGCGCAATGAGTGACCCCGAGAACAACTTGAAGTTCGTCGATCGGATCGAAGAACAAGCCGAGCGGTTGCATCAGTTGATTCTCGACATGCTGCAGATTGCACGCGTCGAGTCGGGCGAGGAAGCGTTCGAGATCACCAATGTGCCTGTCGATAGAGTGGTGGATACTTGTTTCAACCACTACAACGACGCGGCTCAGCGAAAGGAAATCCATTTGGTTGTCGAGCCGCCCGCCTCTCCGATACGAGTTTACGCCGACGAAGATGGTTTGACGACGATCCTCGATAATTTGATCGGCAACGCGATCAAGTATACGCCCGAAAACGGTCGCGTTACGGTGCGTTGGTGCCAAGAGAACGATCAAATGCTGCTGGAGGTCCAGGACACTGGCATCGGGATTGCACCGGAGCATCATACGCGAGTATTCGAACGTTTTTATCGAGCGGACAAAGCGAGGTCGCGGGAATTGGGAGGCACCGGATTAGGGCTTTCGATTGTCAAGCATCTCTGCCAAGCGTTTGGTGGGTCGGTGAAACTGTGTAGCAAACCCGGCGAAGGTTGCACATTCCAGGTGCGGTTGCCGCTGAGTTAGTGCACCATCCCGTTTTGATCTTGGGGTAGCAAAACTCGCCAAGAGTTTTGGCGATGCCGTGAATCGCCGAAAGTCTTGGTAACTTTTGCTAAGCCCGACCCCAATTCTTCGGTTGAATGATGCACGAGGCTGCCCGAGCGTAGATGCTGGTGGAACTTAGGTCACTGTTTTAGCCGCAGGCATTTGGGTTTCGTAGCTACACTCGCCAGAGCGTGGATTGTTGGCGTGCTAATGCGAATCACCACCTTCTGGCGAAGGTAGCTACCAGAGAATGATTCACAGCATTGGCTGGATGGGCAACAGAAACTTTCAAAACTGTGCTACTTCAACACGCTTAAGCGGCCGGATACTATGGCATTACCCGGTGCCTTACGGCACGCGGCTCACCGTTTCCACGCTGTCATTTTTGCACGCGTGTAACGCCACATCCAAACTGTCTTCATAATCGCGCCACCTTTAAACGATCTTAACGCAATCTTAACAAAGGAACCCTAGGATCTCGGGTGTTCGAGTCGGTCACGACTTGTTTGCTCGCAATGAATCCTGGAGAAGGTGAATGATCTGGTTGAATCCGTTTCGTAGTGGCACTGCGGTGCTTGGCGAAACATTGGCGGCGGGTGTGGTTTGTTTAGCAATGGTCGGTTGTGGGCCTGCGTCGACTCATTCGTCAACCTCGACCGCCGACACCGCGGGCGATTTTGCCGCCGGCGATTTGGCAACAAGTGAATTGGCCAATATCGAAGGTGCTGTTGAAATCGACGGATCAAGCACCGTGGCTCCGATCAGCGAAGCGGCAGCTGAGGCATTTGGAAAAACATTCAAGAACGTCAAAGTGACGGTGGCGATTTCAGGAACGGGCGGCGGGTTCGATCGATTCACCAACGGCGAGATCGACATCTCCGACGCTTCGCGTCCGATCAAAGATTCCGAATTCAAAGTCTGCAAAGAAAAAGGCGTTTCGTTCGTCGAACTGCCGATCGCGTACGATGGCTTGTCGATCGTGATCAACAAAGAGAACGACTTTGTGGATCAGTTAACCGTCGATGAACTGAAGAAGATCTTTCTGCGAGAGGGCGGCGCAAAGACTTGGAAAGATGTCAATCCAAAGTGGCCTGAACTGGCAATCAAAATCTATGCTCCCGGCACAGACTCGGGAACGTTCGATTATTTCTTTGGCGATGTGGTTGCCAAAAACGACGCGACCGAACACCCTCGCGACGACATGTCGGTTAGCGAAGATGACAACGTGTTGGTGACCGGCGTTGCGGGTGAGAAGGGAGCGATCGGGTTCTTTGGTGCTTCGTATTACTTTGCCAACGTTAACAAAATCAAAGCGGTGAAAATTGTCGATCCAAAGACGGGCAAAGCTGTCGGCCCGACTCCCGAAACCATCGAAAGCGGCGAGTACGCACCGTTTAGTCGCCCGTTGTTCATCTACGTCAAAACCGACTCGATGAAGCGTCCCGAAGTCAAACAATTCCTCGAGTTTTACCTTAGCGAAGCGGGCAAACTAGCGGAGATGGTCGACTATGTCGCCTTGCCGGATTCGATTTACGAAGTGGTTCAAACTCACTACGAAGAACGGATCACAGGGACGCACTACTTGACGGCCGACCTGGAAAAACGCAGCGGCCCTTTGGCTGAACTGTATACGACCGAAGACGTCGTCGACATCGAGTAGATTTGCCAGGGCAACTTACTCAGTGAACCGTGACGCGTGAGCGGCCGGATAGTGCACGAGACCCGGTGCCTTACGG
>CAXBHV010000128.1:0-10052 GCA_963974855.1 uncultured Rhodopirellula sp.
ATTGCCCCGGATGACCCGATCATCGCTTACGAACACGCACTGCTTCGCGGTGTCGCTGGTGAGGAAATCGTCGCTTTCGGGAGAGACACTGCCATTGACCTGATTGTGATGTCGACCCACGGTCGCAGCGGGCTCGAACGATTCTTGTTGGGAAGCGTCGCAGAACACGTCGTTCGCCACGCAGCTTGCCCCGTACTGACCTGCAATGCGGAGGTTCGATGATCCACCTAAAGCAAGGCCGGTCATCGCCGTGGCGACTCCACTTTTTTATTTTGCCTGCCATCACGCATTTGGTGGAAGCCATGATATTCAAGAAAATCGGACTCCATACAATATGATGAATAAAACCAGTCAACCAAAGGGACGTTTTGCCCATTCGATTCTATGCGTGTTTAGTTTGCTCGCCGCGTCCGATCTGATCGCGGGTGAGCCGACGCCGCTGGTTAAAGAAGCCGATAGGTTTTCTGCGAATCAACTTTCCCGTGTCGTTCGTGAATTGGCCACGGAAACATCACCGGGAATCGTGACGGTCTATGCTTTGCGCGGTCCACGCATGACGCCCGAGTGGAGGTTACGCGAAGCAACTAAGCAACTGCGGGATCATCCCGGAAATTCTCGTCAGCACGCTTCGCTTTCGTTCGAGTCGCCCGACGATCAAGGTTCCGGTCTCATCATTGATACCGAAGGCTATGTGTTGACATGTAACCATGTTGTCGAAGGTGCGAACGCGGTCTTCGTGCGAACTGCGGATGGTCGAAAGATACACGCTACGAAGGTTGTCGGCGATCCGGTAACCGATCTAGCAGTGGTACAACTTGAGATCACCGATAAGTTGACCCCGGTTCGCTTCGGAGATTCCGATCGACTTCGTGTCGGAGATTGGGTCGTCTCGTTGGCTTCGCCCTATGATCTCGAGCAATCAGTCAGCGTGGGCATTGTAAGTTCGACGAAACGGTGGTTAGCGAGTTCCACAGTACCGATGATCCAAAATGATGCGTCAACGAACCCGGGAAGCTCGGGCGGGGCTTTGTTGAATCTTCGTGGCGAAGTCGTCGGCATTATGGAAGGTTGTCTGAGTACCACCGGAGAGTTTCAGGGGATCGGACTCGCTATGCCTGTGAACGTTGCGCGAGAAATTGCCAACGAATTGAAGAACAATGGCTTTGTCCAACGAGGCCATTTCGGCTTTGATACTCAACTCTTGTCCGTTGATATGGCAATGCTGCTCGGATTGCGGGTTGGCGCGGGCCTCTATGTGAAGCATGTCTATCCTGGCTCTCCCGCCAGCGGCGCAGGATTGCGTGTGGGCGATATCGTTGTGAGTTTTGACAATATAGATATTGACCATTCATTCGACCCGCAAACATTCACCGCCGATTCAACGCCCAACAAGCAACACCGTTTTGAGGTAGTTCGAGATGGCGAAACCATTCAAATCAAAGCGGTGATGCAACAGGACCGGCCCTGGTTCGACAAACCCAGAATCCCTATTGACGCTCCGACAGACGATTCGTTCGAGCACTTCGATAGAACATTCGGGCTTGGACTGGCAAACCTCAATGGAAAACTGATCCACGAACTTAATTTGCCAACTAATGCAAATTGTGTCTTAATCACCTACGTTGCGATGGACAGCACTGCCTACCGTGAAGGCTTGGCGGCGGGCATGGTGATTACCCGCGTTAACAATCATGTAATCGCCAATCTCGACGAATACCGCGACAGCATGTCCAAGGCTCGGAACCCTGATCAGGCGCTGCTTCTGATTCAAACGGGCACTGACATGTACTTGGTCTTACTGAAGAATGAAAAATAAAAAAACTGAAGAATAAAAATGTCAAAGAAGCAAAAGATTGAGATAAGCGTGTTATTGCCGTCCGTCACCGACGCGAATGATCGCTGTGTGGAGCGGCTGACCAACTTGCTTGTTTCGAGAGCGGGTATCGACTCGGCTCACGTGACCCAGGCGACCGGCGACGATTCGCGGAACATCTGCATTCATTACAACAGCGATGTGGTTTCCACCGGCGATGTCCGAGAGTTGGCAAAACGAACCGGAGCACAGTTGGACCAACGTTACGGACACTGGCTTGGCAAGTCGGACGCCATGCACGCCCGTCGGGCATCGGCCATTGAAACACGGCTATCAGGAATTGAAGGCGTATTGGAAGCGGTCGTCTCACCAGACGGTGCGGTCCGCGTCGAATACGATCGACAACAAACTTCCGAAGAAACCATCGAAGAAGCGTTCGGGCAATGGGCTGCAAACCCCACCAAAGTTGCCGACGAGCACGTGGGGCACAAACACGACGAAGAAGGCCACGAAGATGATCACGACCATGCCGGTCACGATCACGCTCATAGCGGCATCTTCGGCCCGAAGTCAGAACTGATCTTTGCGATTCTCTGTGGTGCGTTCCTGTTGACCGGTTGGCTGATCGAGACATTCACTGAAGTGAGTGAATGGATTCCGCGGGGTTGCTACATTGCCGCTTATCTCTTCGGAGGTTACTACACCGTCACCGAAGCGATTGAGAAAATTCGGGCAGGCAAGTTCGAGATCGACTTCCTGATGCTCGTGGCCGCTGCCGGTGCCGCTTCGTTAGGAGCGTGGGCCGAAGGTGCGTTGCTGTTGTTCCTATTCAGCATCGGTCATGCGTTGGAAGGCTACGCGATGGGGCGAGCCAAACGTGCCATCGAAGCCTTGTCCGAACTGGCCCCGAAAACAGCACGAGTTCGACGCGATGGCAACGAATCAGAAATTCCCGTCGAAGACTTGATCGTTGGCGACATCGTCATTATCAAACCCGACGAACGAGTTCCCGCCGATGGTTTCGTGATCGCGGGTGAGTCCAGCGTCAACCAAGCACCAATCACAGGCGAAAGCGTACCCGTCGACAAACGCCCCGTCGATGACGTTGCCGCTGCCGCATCCGATGCCGAGTCGCTTCCACCGGAACATCGTGCATTCGCCGGAACGATCAACCAGTCTGGATCGCTAGAAGTTCGGGTCACGAAGATCGCGTCGGAGAACACGCTCGCCCGCGTGGTCACGATGGTCAGCGAAGCAGAAACGCGAGTTTCGCCGACGCAAAAGTTCACCAAAAAGTTCGAGCGATACTTCGTTCCCTCCGTGATCGTCGGTGTCGTGCTGTTGCTGTTTGCACCGCTCGTCTCCGACGAAATCTTCAGCGAATCGTTCTACCGAGCCATGGCCGTGCTTGTCGCTGCCAGTCCCTGCGCGCTCGCGATCGCGACGCCCAGTGCGGTGCTCAGCGGCGTCGCCCGAGCCGCTCGCGGCGGCATCCTTATCAAAGGAGGCGGGCCACTGGAAAGCCTCGGTAGTCTCGATTCGATCGCGTTTGACAAAACAGGAACGCTCACCGAAGGCGAACCCAAAGTCACTGACGTTCGCGCGGCTGATGGCGTCGACGAAACAGAATTACTGCGGTTCGCCATCGCCGTTGAAGACCTCAGCAAGCATCCACTTGCCAAAGCGGTCGTCCGCGATGGGAAGGAAAGGTTGGGAGATAGGGAGTCTGGGAGTGGGGGAGAGATTCCAGAGGCCACAGATCTCAAGAGCATCACGGGACGCGGCATCCAAGCGACGGTTGAGGGGGACGTCGTTCATATTGGCAAAGACGACTTGTTTGCAGAAGTCGACGGGCCACCGCTACCGGACAGCGTTCGCGAGATTGTCGAATCGCTGGAAGAAAACGGACGCACGACGATGATTGTCCGGCGAGGAGATCGTTACCTAGGCGTCATCGGTTTGATGGACACACCCCGTGAAGCATCCAAGCGAACGATCGCGCGGCTTCGCGAACTCGGCATCGAGCGAATGATCATGATCTCCGGCGACAACCAAAAGGTTGCCGACGCGGTCGCGAAAGAAGTCGGCCTTGACGAAGCTCGCGGCGACTTGATGCCCGACGACAAAGTCAACGAGATCAAAAAGCTGCAAAGCGAAGGTGGCGTCGCCATGGTGGGCGACGGAGTCAACGACGCACCGGCCATGGCATCCGCGTCCGTCGGCATCGCGATGGGAGCCGCCGGTAGTGACGTCGCACTCGAAACCGCCGACGTCGCCCTGATGGCTGACAACCTCGACCACCTGCCGCTCGCTATTGGACTCAGCCGCGCAACACGAAGCATCATTCGTCAAAACCTTTGGATGAGTCTTGGCATGGTCGCCTTTCTTGTCCCCGCCACGATCCTTGGCCTGAACATCGGTCCTGCAGTTGCACTTCACGAAGGCAGTACGCTCGTCGTCGTCTTCAACGCCCTGCGTCTACTCGCTTACAAACCAAAATCCTGAGCGGGCAATCCCTCATAGAGGTCAAACATCTCATTCTCCACTTGCATGAAGTTGTCAGAGGAGCGCTGCGACTAGACGCGAAGGATACAACCACGGCTCAGGAGATCATTCCGATCACAATCATTAGTTCTGCAGTACAAGTCCAATTCGCAAAAGACCGTCTCATGAAAAAGGGCGGCCAATTCAAGGCCGCCCTTTACGAGTTGATGCAATCACGATTTTCGACTAGTGATGGCGGTCGAAGTGCGTTGGCGTGTGCGGCACGACATTAATAAGGTAACAAGATGAGAAAAACAACTCGTCAGCAGCGAGACCGGGAGAAACGAAAAACAGCTGAGGCGCAGGTTAAAAGGCGGAAACGCCGTTTCAGGTACGCCGCCATTTTTGTATTGATCTATCTCTTGTCGATTGCTCCCTACGCATTGGATTTATTGCGTCATCCCAATCTTTGGAACGCAATTGTGTTTCTTGCACTTGCCATTGGCGGGACTGCAGGCATCATCTTGATTGCAAAACATGATCGCTGACGTTTTTTTTAGGGTTTCTACAAAGTATTGGGCCTATTTCGATGTTCGCAGCCGCAACGCATTACCCACCACCGACAGTGAACTGAAACTCATGGCGGCTGCGGCGAGCATGGGGCTGAGGAGCAGGCCGAAGAAGGGGTAGAGGATGACAGCTGCGATGGCGGATTGAGGTCGCTCCGTTTTGCCGTCGAGTTTCAGATTCCTGTCTATCAAAACCTGAATGGGACTCAGCTAGAGACTGACTGGGCATTGATAGCTGGTGCTCAGAAGAGCTTTTAGACTGTGTGCATCTCGGGAAATTGAACTGTTGCGGACGTCGACTTCCGCTGAGAATCGTTGCCTGAGCAACACACGATGGCGCTTTCGCGGGCTATCGCCATTGCGTCAATTGGTTTTTCGGACGCCAATCGCGGTCCGCGGTTAGTCGAGCGACTCTAATTCCTTCTGATGGAAGGTAGCGTAGAGCGTTGGTAGCAACAAAAGCGTGAGAATCGTTGCTGAGATAATCCCTCCGATCACAACCGTTGCCAAAGGACGTTGCACCTCTGCTCCCGTGCCAGTGGCTAGAGCCATTGGTATAAACCCAAGGGCATCGGTAACGGCGGTCATGAGTACGGGACGAAGTCGTGTGACTGCTCCGTCCAAGACAGCTGTCCGAATTTCTTTTCCTTCTTCAACTAGCTGGCGAATGAAGCTTACCATCACAACGCCGTTCAATACGGCGACGCCGGAGAGTGCAATAAAACCCACTCCAGCGGAGATTGAAAATGGGATACCCCGGATGGCGAGCGAGATAATTCCACCTGTCAACGCAAACGGAACGCCGGAGAAAATGAGTAATGCATCGCGGGTCGAGTTGAACGTCGAGAACAGAATAACGAAAATTAGTAGCAACGAAACAGGAACAACCACCATCAAGCGATTTGACGCTCGTTCTAGATTCTCAAACTGGCCTCCCCAGCGGTACCAATAGCCAGATGGAAACTCAACTTGTCGTTCGATCACCTCGGATGCCTCGGAAACAAAAGACCCCATGTCACGACCTCGGACGTTAGCCTGTACGACGATTCTCCGCTTGGCATTCTCGCGACTGACTTGATTCTCCCCTTCGACGATGGAGATATCTGCCAATTGATTGAGCGCCACAACGCGGGCTTCATAAATCGGATTGTGGATACCTTGCTCGGTTGCTGTGTCGTTATTGCCGGGGAGTGGAATCGGCAACTGCTCGACCATCCGCAGGTTTTCTCGCAAAGTCTCTGGCAATCGCAGCACGATGTCGAACCGTTGATCGCCTTCAAAAACTTGGCCAACCGTCCTTCCGCCAATGGCCATCGACACGATCTCTTGCACGTCGGCAATGTCTAGCCCGAAACGGGCCAGCTTTTCGCGATTGAAGTCAATTCGTAGCGTCGGAAGTCCGCTGACTTGTTCGACTTTAACATCGCTCGCTCCTTCGATCTTGTTCAGCAGGCCACTGACTTCGTTGGCCTTGGCAAGCATGACATCCATATCATCACCGAAGATTTTGAACGCAACATCGCTTCGGACGCCAGAAATCAATTCGTTGAACCGCAACTCGATGGGCTGCGAAATCTCGTAGGCGTTTCCCGGAATCTTCTCGATGGCTTCTTCAACCTCGGTAATCAATTCAGCCTTCGATTTGCTTGGGTCAGGCCACTGACTTTTCTGTTTCACGATTACATAGCCATCGGCTATATTCGGTGGCATCGGATCGGTAGCGACCTCCGCAGTTCCGATGCGAGCAAAAACGGTTTCGACCTCAGGGAACTCCAGAAGTCGCTTTTCGATACGCTTCTGCATTTTGATCGACTGACTAAGGGATGTGGCGGGAATTCGTAGCGATTGAATCGCAAAATCCTGTTCGTCTAGCGATGGCACAAACTCGCTTCCTAGCCCAATAGCGATCCATCCCGAAACCAATAGCATGGCAACCGCGACGCCAATGAATGCTTTTTTGAATCGGAGTGACGCGAGCAACGCACGCCGATACCAATGTTTTGAGAACGACATGATTCTCCCATCGCCTTCGTTGACTTTGCCCGTCAGGAATAACGCAGCCATTGCGGGAATGAATGTGAAGGAAAGCAACAGTGAACCAAGAAGTGCGAGCAGGACAACTTTCGCCATTGGCACGAACATCTTTCCTTCGATGCCGGTCAGCGTGAGAATCGGGAGATAGACGATCATGATGATCCCAACACCGGAAAGTACGGGCGGGGCGACTTCGCGAGCGGCTTCAAATGTTTCCTTCAAGCGTTCCGAACGAGTCAGTATTCGACCAAGCGACTGTTGCTTTTCAGAAAAACGGCGGATGATGTTTTCCGCCATGACGACGGAGCCGTCGATGATGATTCCGAAGTCAATGGCTCCGAGACTCAGTAGGTTTCCGCTTATCTTGTTGCTAACCATGCCAGTGACTGCAAACAGCATCGACAACGGAATCGACAATGCGACGAACAATGCGACTTTGAAATTACCAAGAATCGCAAACAGCACAGCAATGACGAGAACTGCACCTTCCATCAGATTGTTTTGGATCGTCTCGATTGTCGCATCAACTAGCCGAGTCCGGTTGTAAACTGTTCTTGCATGAACGCCAGTTGGTAGGGTTCGGTTGACTTGCTGCATAGCTTCATCAACAGCCTTCGCAACTGTTCGGCTATTCTCACCCACCAACATCATGGCCGTACCGACGACCGATTCTTCTCCGTTAAGCGTCGCGGCTCCTGTTCGCAGTTCCTTCCCGAATTCCACTCCAGCAACATCTTTTATTAAGATTGGAGTGCCGTCTCTAGTTACGACAGGAATCTTGCCGATCTGTTCGAGCGTCGAAACAAGCCCGCTCATCTTGATGATGTATTGCTCGCCACGATGTTCAATGTACCCGCCACCTGCAAATGCGTTATTTCGTTCCAAAGCGTCCGCAACATCCTGCAACGTCAAGCCGAGCGACAGCAAGCGTGCCGGATGCGGTGTAACGTGGTATTGCTTGGAATAACCACCGATGGAGTTGACTTCAGCTACACCGGATACGGTCAACAGTTGGGGTCGGATGATCCAGTCCTGAATTGTTCTCAAATCAGTGGGGGAATAGGCTGTTCCGTCTGGTTTTTTTGCGTCGGGTTTCGCTTCAACCGCCCACATGTAGATTTCGCCAAGTCCGGTACTGATAGGACTCATTGACGGCTCTGCCAGTCCTCGCGGCAGCGAGTCTTTCGCTGTCTGCAAACGTTCACTGACCAATTGGCGAGCGAGATATAGGTCCGTGTCGTCGTCAAAGACTACAGTGACCTGCGACAAACCGTATCTGGAAATGGAACGTAGTTCTTCCAAATGGGGCAGTCCGCTCATCGAAACCTCGATAGGGAAGGTTACTCGCTTTTCAATCTCGATTGGCGAGAGAGCCGGAACCGATGTATTTATTTGTACCTGAACGTTGGTGATATCTGGGACAGCATCAATGGGAAGCTGTGTGAAGTTGTAGGCCCCAAGGGCTGCAACAAAGACAGATGCAAGCACGACGAGAATGCGATGCTTGATTGAAAATCGAACGATTGTTGTTATCATCGGGCCTCCTAGTGGCTGTGTTCAGCAGTGGATTTACCAAGTTCAGCTTTGAGAATGAACGTATTTCCGAAGGCTACTGTTTCGCCACCGTCCAGGCCGGACGTGACTTCCGTCCATTCGTCATTTGACTGACCTGTGGTTATGTGCCGAACTAGAAAGCCTTCATTACCGTCTGACGATTTTGCCTGAACGAAGACGGTTGGCTTGTTTTCAATCAGCAAAACTGAACTTTCAGGCACAGCTATGCGTACCTCCCTTTCACCAATTTTAACTTCGACGGTCACAAACATGCCCGGTGGCCATTCCTTGTGTTTGTTGGGGAGTTCTAGTCGAGCATGCCCCATTCGTGTATCGTCGGACAACGTTGGCATCACATAGGTAATTTGCGATTCCAGCCGGGCGTCCGTAGATTGAGAAATCACAGTTGCCGGCGTCCCGAGTAACATCAGCGACAGCACTCTCGGAGGAATCACGAAGTTGGCCCAAGTCGTGTCGAGATTCGCGAGCTTGAAAAGTACTTTGTCGCTCGCAACAAATTCACCCTTTGTCGCGTCCTGATCAATGATCACGCCATCAATCTCGGCCTTGATGGCGTATGCCGTCAGACTCTGATTACTCTCAACCGTTGCCAGCAAGTCGCCCGCTCGAACAGAGGAACCGATCGTCTTGAAAACATTTTTGAGGGTGCCGGGAAATCGGGGTACGACATGCACAAGCGTGTTTCCGTTGATTACGGTTTCTCCGAAAAATCTATGTTGCACTGCGAGCGTGGCTGGCCCCGCTTTGACGTAAGTGGTACCTTCGTGCTCGGCACTGTCCCAAGGAAACTCCAAAAATGGTTCGACCTCCTCGTGGTGCTCTTCGGTGCCGTGCGTCGAAAACTTCTTGTTGGGAATTGAGCACCCAGATGGTGGTTCCTGCGCATGACCAACTAGTGCCAGAAATTGGAGTAGAATCCCAACTGAGAGCGAAAAAATGAGTGTCTTACATGTCATGGCATTTTCCTTGTGGTGTATTCTGAATCCGTGAAACCACGGTTCCTTTGAGTTGTTGGATTGCTATCTGGTACTTAATCGCCTCAAACTGCACCTGAATCAGTCTGTCTTTATGAGCGATGTGCCCCCTCTGCGAGTCAACGTAATCGAGGTAGCTAGCCTGTCCAAGTTTGTAAGCGTGCGTTGCATCTGACAGCACTCGTTTTGATACTGGCACCAGGCTAGTTTCGAGCAACTCATTTTCATTGAGCAACAAACGCAGTTGAGACTGAAGCGAATGCAACTCAGTGTTAAGCTGAACCTTCGTGGTCATCAGCCGGTGTTTCTCTGCCTCAACTCGCTTGATGCTGCCCGGGATTGCGAATTGCTTTCGGTCAAAGATCTGTAGCGGTGCGGAGATACCGGCGATGAACGCGTTGTCGCCACTATTGCCTTGCAACCGACGGTAACCGGCGGAGATTGTCACATCAGGAACGGACATTGACTTGGTGAGTTGTAGTTGCGCCTGCTCAAGGCCGACATAGGCTTGCTGTAAGAGATACTGTGGGCTTCGCGTGACATCAAACGTCTCTAGCTCTTTCTCTGTCGCATCGAGAGTAAGCGACCCCTTCGAAAGATAAA
>CAXBHV010000129.1:0-10037 GCA_963974855.1 uncultured Rhodopirellula sp.
CGGTGGGGATATTCAAATTGAACAATCGCCCTTTGGCTTCGGACCGTTTCACCAGCCCGCCGACGACGTCACGCGCGATCACGGCGGCGGCCTGGAAATCGGCGTCCGGGTCGTACTCGAGTGAAACCGCGACGCTGGTCACGCCGAAAAAGGCTCCCTCGATCGCTGCCGCCACGGTGCCGCTGTACAGAACATTGACCCCGGCATTGAGCCCGCTATTGATTCCGCTGACCACCAAATCGACCGGATTGTCCTTGAAAAGCTCGGCAATCGCCAATTTCACACAATCCGCTGGCGATCCATCCACGGCCCACGCCCAATGCCGGCCATCACGACGGATTGATTTGCAGGTCAAAGGAGACAAAAAAGTGATCGAGGCCCGGAGCAAAAACACCATCATCGTTGGTTAATAAAATTCTCATTGCGATCGTGTTAAAGAGAGATTGACGAACGATACCGCAATCAAACGAGACTTCACCGTCGGAAAAAACGGATCACAAACGGTGCTCGATCGCAGAACGATCTAAGCAGGCCCCTTGGGTATCAATGTGGCATTTTCTACACTTCGTGATTCTTTCCTGCGACACCACTCATTCCGCTGGCTCGAAAAGACTCTTAATAAAGATGACTTCCCTGAGCGGAAACAACCCAAACGTTGCAATGGCCGATACGACTTTATCCGCATCTGAATTCACGACCGATAGCCTCACCGCACAGCGAATCGTGGTGCTCGACTTTGGATCTCAGTACGCCCAATTGATTGCCCGCCGCGTGCGGGAACAAAATGTGTACTGCCAAATCTTGCGTCATGACATCGCGGCGGACCGGATCGCCGAACTGAAACCCAATGGCATCATCTTGTCGGGCGGCCCGTCGAGCGTTTACGTCGACGGAGCACCGAAGTGTGACCCAAAACTGTTCGAGCTCGGCATCCCCGTGCTGGGCATCTGCTACGGCATGCAATTAGCCTGTGCCGCACTAGGCGGCAAAGTCGACAACACACCAAGTCGCGAATACGGACGCGCGAAATGCACAATCAAAAACAACGAATCGCTGTTTCGTGACCTCGAAGGCGAAATCGAAGTCTGGATGAGTCATGGCGACCAAGTTTCCTCGATCTCGGAAGTCTTTGAACCACTCGCCCAAACCAGCACCTGCCCTTATGCGGCGATCGCCCACCGCACGTTGCCGATCTACGGGATGCAATTTCATCCCGAGGTCACGCATACGCCGCAAGGTGGCCAGATTCTCAAAAACTTTGTCATCGACGTGTGTGGCTGCGAAGGCACCTGGCAGCTTGGCGATTTTGCTCAAGCCGCCATCGATCATGTGCGAGAACTCGTCGGTGATCGACGCGTCATTTGCGGCCTCAGCGGGGGGGTCGATTCATCCGTCGTGGCGGCACTGCTCTACAAAGCGATTGGACCGCAATTGTCCTGCATCCTGGTCGACAACGGCTTGCTTCGCAAAGACGAACAAGCGTTGGTGATTCGTGAATTCGGCGACCACTTTAAAACCGACCTGCACGTGGTCCATGCCGAAGAACGATTTATGTCGACCCTCGAAGGGATCAGCGAACCGCAGGAAAAACGTCGACGAATTGGCTACGCGTTTATAGACTGTTTCAAAGAAGAAGCGACCAAGATCAAGGACGCTCATTTCCTAGCCCAAGGCACGTTGTATCCCGATGTGATCGAAAGTGGCGCGGATCCCGACGGACCTGCGGCAACGATCAAACTGCACCACAACGTGGGCGGACTTCCCGAGGAACTTGGGTTCGAATTGATCGAACCGCTGCGTGATCTGTTCAAAGACGAAGTACGCCGTTTGGGACTCGAATTGGGACTGCCGGAATCGCTGGTATGGCGACATCCGTTCCCCGGACCTGGCTTGGCGGTGCGGTGCCTTGGCGAAGTCACTCGCGAAAAATTGAAAGTTCTTCGCGAAGCAGATTCGATCGTCGTCGAGGAGATTGTCAACGCCGGTTTGTATCGCGAAACGAGCCAATCGTTTGCCGTGTTGTTGCCGGTGCAGAGCGTTGGTGTGATGGGCGACGCACGGACTTACGATAACGCGATCGCGATCCGCAGCGTCAAGACCGATGACTTTATGACCGCCGACTGGAGTCGTTTACCTTACGACCTGCTGGCCCGCATGAGCACGCGGATCATCAATGAAGTCGCGGGGATCAACCGCGTGTGTTACGACATCAGCAGCAAACCGCCAGCAACGATCGAATGGGAATAAGGATATTTAGCGGAATCCCTGAAACACGCAGCTCGACGAAGCTGCTCCGTTCCTTCCTGTAGCATTTTTCAACCTTCAACTTTTAAACTTCAGACTTCTGCCATGGCTGGACAATTCATTTACCAAGTCACGAACCTCACCAAAAAACACGGCCAGAAGGTGGTGCTAAACGAGGTGAACTTGGCGTTTTACCCCGGTGCAAAAATTGGTGTGCTCGGGCCCAACGGTGCCGGTAAGTCTTCGCTGATGCGAATCATGGCGGGACAGGACACCGAATTCGAAGGCACCGCTCGCTTGGGCAATGGCTTTAGCGTCGGCTACCTCGAACAAGAACCACCGCTGGATGCAACCAAGACGGTGTTCGAGAACGTGCAAACCGCCGTGGCTGATCGCCGCGCCATCATCGATCGCTACAACGAAATCAGCGTGCTGCTGGGCGATGTCACCGACGACAAAGAGATGATGAAGCTTTGCGACGAGATGGCAAAGCTGCAAGACATCATCGATACCCAAAACCTTTGGGAACTCGATCGGCAAGTGGAAACCGCGATGGCGGTCATGAACCTGCCACCCGGGGAGGCAAAGATCGATAAATTGTCCGGGGGCGAACGTCGCCGTATTGCGATGTGCCAATTGCTGATCCGCCAACCCGACCTGCTGCTGCTGGACGAACCGACCAACCACCTTGACGCCGAATCGGTTGCTTGGCTCGAGCAACACCTCGCACGCTACAGCGGTACCGTGGTCGCGGTAACGCACGATCGTTACTTCCTCGACAACGTGGCTCAGTGGATCTTGGAAATCGACCGCGGCCAAGGCATCCCTTTCGAGGGCAACTACACCGCCTGGCTCGATGCTCGCGCGAAACGCATGGCCGTCGAGCAACGCACGCAAAAGGCTCGCGACAAAACCTTGGCTCGCGAATTGGAATGGATTCGCATGAGCCCCAAAGCGCGGCAAGCGAAGAGCAAAGCGCGTATTAAGTCCTACGAAGAAATGTCAGCCAAATCGTTCGAGGACAAACCCGACGAGCTGGAAATCCAAATCCCATCGGGACGTCACCTCGGTGACCTGGTGATCGAAGGGAAAAACGTCCACAAAGCGTTCGGCGACAAAGTCCTAATCGACGACCTCAGCTTCCGTTTGCCACCAGGCGGTATCGTGGGCGTGATCGGCCCCAACGGAGCCGGCAAAACCACACTGTTCCGTATGTTGACCGGACAAGACACACCCGACTCGGGCACGATCCGCGTAGGCGACACCGTCGACCTAGGCTATGTCGATCAGAGTCGTGACGCGCTTGATCCGAACAAGACCGTTTTCCAAGAAATCAGCGGAGGCCACGATCATCTAGAGATGGGCGGACGCAGCATCGCGTCTCGCTCGTACGTATCGCGATTTAACTTCAAAGGCCCCGACCAAGAAAAGAAAGTCGGCAACCTTTCCGGTGGAGAACGCAATCGAGTCCACTTGGCAACCTTGCTACGAAAAGGTTGTAATGTGTTGTTGTTGGACGAACCGACCAACGATCTTGATGTCGATACGTTGCGCGCCCTCGAAGAGGCGATTGAGAACTTCGCCGGTTGCGTAGTTGTCACCAGCCACGATCGCTGGTTCCTTGATCGACTTGCGACTCATATCCTGGCGTTCGAAGGTGACGGAAAACTGACGTGGTGCGAAGGCAACTTCGACATCTACGAACGAAACCTACGCGAGCGAATGGGAGACGACCCAGACGACGTTTCCAAACGAGCTCGCTACAAGAGCATTCACGCGAGCTAATTCTGTCGTAAATGCTTTGCCTACACACGGTTGAGACGTGTGAAGGCATCCGAAATTCAAATTCACGAAGCGGCGTCCCTCGTCGATGCCGCTTCATCCACTGCACAACAAACGCAACTTACAACGAAAGACAGTATCGATGACCATTCTTCGAGTCGGCACAAACGAAAAGTATTCTGACGGTTGGAGCTCCATCTTTGGTGCCGGCCCGAAAAAGCAAAGCACCACAAAGAAGAAGTCCAGCAAGAAGGCATCGAAGAAAAAAACGGCGACCAAGGTAAAGGCGGCTGCACCGGCCCCCAAGGCGGCTGCAACAAAGAAGAAAACCACCAAGAAAAAAACGGCCGTCAAAGCCGTCGCCAAGAGAACCACCGCTAAAAAATCGGTGACGAAGAAGAAAAAGAAAGGCTGAGCTAAGAGCATGAAAATAAAGGGATAGGCTTCCGGCGCCGTGATTCAAGCTCAGCAGCCGAAAGCATGTCCCCAATGCCCGCAGTGTTTACTCCCTCCCAACGACGCTTTCTTCTAGAAACGTGCCCCACGAGATGCCAAACCATTCGCCTTCCGATGCACTGAAAGAACCGCTTCGGCGACTGGCGGGTTATCTAAACTTCTCGTCCGGCACGAGCGATCCTGCGATCTTCTCCGCCTGGAACGAAGTCTATCATCAAGCGTCTGCAGGGGATCCGCTGACTGGGCCAGCCTCCTGGTTGGTCCTCAAAGACTGGATGACCGAAACGCTCGATTCGCTACGTGCGAACCAAGCGGCTTTTCGTGACACCAGCCAAGCACAACGCGTCGTCAAAATTCTCTGTAGCGATCTACTTCCCGCGTACGTCGACTACCACCGCGATTTGTTGTTCCACCAACAACCCGAACTTTTGTTCAACGGTTTTTTCTTGGGGCGCGCGGCCGACGTGATCCTGGCGATCGCCTATGCGGGAGATGCAGAGGAACTAACCGACGAAGAAGTGGTCGATTCCGCGATCGAACAACTCAACGATTACGTTGGCTACCGGCCAGTGCCGGTGCTCGAAAATCGCCGTTGCGAACCGTATCCGCACGAATTTGTACGGCCGATTCCACTGTACATCGCGGGTGCCGGCGTTTCCGCAGGTCCCTACCACAACGTGATTCAAGCGGCTCTGGATGTCCTTCGTAACACGCACCCGGATATCCTTCGCGCGGCCGCATTCGACCTGAATCGAGTACAAGAACTGTCGCTCGATCCGCGGGCATTCGACTTTGACCACCCGGTGAACCGACGTCCCAATTATCATTTTGGCGGCTGGGACACACGCTCGATCACCCTGGATGGCCATTACGACCGCTTCGTGTTGCGACAAGTAACATTGGATGCACTGCTGAGCCGTTTGCGTGAACCAAGTGACATGGATCCCTCAGAACTGCTGACCGAAGCAGCGACGGTCCTTGCGGGCACGATCTTGATGGCGTCGGGCATTAGCGGTTGGGGCCCCGGTGCCTACACCAGCGACATCACATTAACCTCGCTAATGAAGCCGATCGCTTCCTATCGCGACGCGTTTTACGAAGATCGACTGCATCAACTCCAAGGCCAACACGCTGAACGTTTGGCCCGTGAACAACAAATGCGTCGTCAACCATTTGGAGCGGTTCGCCAACACCTTAACGCGGCACTTGCCGAACGACGTGCCGTCCAAGTTCAACATGTTCAACTCGCTCGCATGTACGCACGGATGGGGTATCCCGATGCGGCCAAGCGACAAGCCGACACGGTGCCCGCGGCATCGGCACGCATGTTTTGCCGAATCGATTGCGACATGACCCTGGGGTTACGTGCCCTGCGTGCCGGGCGCATCGATGACGCGCTGCGTGTACCGGCGGAATCGTTCGATTTACTTCGCCGTGCGATCGAATGCGGTGCGGTCATCGACCCCTGGGACATCCTGGGTTTTGGGGGCAACTTTAGCTTGTACCCCAGCCCCGAATGCAGCGTTCACGATGCTCGCGTCGACGATTTGCTGTTCATGATCGAACAGATGTTCAGCTACATGGCGAGGGTCTGGAGCGAAGCTGCAGCACAGAATAACCAAGCCGCCTACGACGAAATGGAAACGCGTTATCGCGAGATGGCCGAGTGGTGGCGTCAATTCGCCGCGCACACGATCGAATCGATCGAAGCGGCGGATCCGCTAGAGTCATACGACTCGGCAAAGCTTGTCGCGCGAGCACTGCGACTATGGCACGAAGGGGGCGCCGAAGCAGGCAACATCGCTTTCTGGGCACCCCACGCTGAATTGTTCGACTCGCCTCGCGCGTATGCACTTGTGATCTCGGCACTGCTGGACCGCGACGATTTCACGCCTGCAATGGCGTTGTTGGTGCACTGGCTGAACAATGCCGATCGCGTCGGCTTGCGACTCGGTGGCAGCTCGCTGCCAAGACTCGCTGAGCGATGGTTGTTGCGATTGCGATTTTCGCTCGAAGGCGAAGGCGAAGCCTATGTGCAGCCTGCACTGAAACAAGCAAAGGGAAACGATACTGCAGAAATCTGGCCACTGGTACGCAAATTCTTTGACTACCTCGAAGCCAACGCCGAATCGTTCTGGTCGGCGCCGAATTTCAATCTTGATCAGTCGCCCGGCGCATCCAAAAACCGTGACTGGGATCGCGAGCTGCTGCAAATCGAAGAAGAGGGTGATGACGAAGCAGGGCTCTATGACGCCGCCTACGAAGACATGTCCTATCGCGACACCACCGACGATGGCAACGAAGGGGCAATCTACGAGTACGGTGATGATGGAAGCCGAGACGAACTCGAAGCCGAATCCAAGCGGCTGACCGAACACCTCAGCTTCATGCAGTCGCTTGCACGCATGTGGGCAGTCGCGGCTGACATCGCCGTGATGGACGAGAGTGAAAACGACTTGGCCGACCGAGTGCATTCACTCGAATCATGGGGCGCTCGCGCTCGCGAAAACCGCATCGGGCTACTCGAATTGCTCGACGCCGTTCGTCGCTACAAGATCACCTCGGGCGGCAGCGACAAAGAGTCGATGCGTAACTACGATCGCCATCGCGTGCTGCGTGATTCGCTGATGGAACGGATCATTGGCACCGCCGTCGAAATGTCCGATTCGCGGCGATTGGTATGCGGTGCGTTATTGGCACACCCCACGACTAGCTGGGACTCGATCGACCCCGACGACGAGATGGTCGAGGACGACATCAAAAGCGTCAAGATGTTTGCGGCCTTGATCGCCGGAGATACCGAAGCGGTTCGCAAACAGTTCCCATCGTTTTTGGCAGCACTGCGAGACAAAAACCTGCTGTACATCCCGCTGTCGCGCGGCGGCGATCCAGTGAAGATCTATGTCGCGAGATTACGACAACGCGTGCTTCGTCACTTGATGTTATGGCTGCCCCGGCGTGGTCTGATTGCCGAAGCGTGCCAGTTGATCGAAACCGCGCGAGAGATGGAACAACTGAATCCCATCGGCGTCGGCGCGGTCACCGAATTTGATGGGCTTTTCCAAGTTGGGTTTCGCGCCCTCGTTGCCTCGATCGTCGAATCCGTACGCATCAATAGCGAAGCAAATCACGACGAACCGGTGGACGAAAAGGCCGTTGCGGATGACTTGATTCCGCTGCTGGAACGATTAACCGAAACGTTGCTTGGCAGCTGGTTGGCGCATAGCCAAACTCTGCGATTGTCGCCGCTAGAAACTGTCACCGATCCAAAGAAGTGGAACCTACTCGTTGAGTTCATCAAAGAGTATGGCGACCCGATCTTTACTCAGATGTTTTTGCAACTTGGCAACGTGCGTGCCATTCTGCACCAAGGTGTCGGCGTTTGGCTGGAACGGGTACTCGAGGAAGGCGACGACCAATTTTGTGATACAAAACTCTTCGAAGACCTTGAATCGGGCGTGCTGAAAATCTCGCGAGCCGAGCGTCCGATCGCGTTGGTGTACGAAGCCCTGATCGATCACCATGCCGAGTACCTTGACTACAACAGCACTACGACACAGAGCGATCGTGGCGACCTCGTCTATATGTTCTTGGACTTCCTACGATTGCGAGTTCGCTATGAACGCATTGCCTGGAACTTAAAACCGGTGATGTGGGCGCACGAAGTGCTCGTCCGCAGTGGACTCGAAGCCGCGTCGGTACTATGGCGACGCAGTCTCAGCGAACGAATCGATTCGGAAGCCGAGATCTACGTTACCAAGCTTCGCCAGATGCAAAAGGATTATGCAATGCGAATGCCGACAGTCGCCGATCGTATCCTCGAACGCTTTGTACAACCGATGACCATCGATCGCATGCGTGCACTCGTTGGACCAGCGATGCGTGATGCAGAGAACAATCAACCCAGCCGGGCATTTGAATTGCTCGAAGAAGAATCTGAGATTTTGACACGGCATCCCACTGGTGTCGGACTGGACGTGCCCGCTTGGTTGGACGCACTGGAAGAAGAAGTCGAACAGCTAGCAAAGCGACGGATCAGTAGCGAGATTGATCCTCAATCGTTAATCACGATTCCGGTCACGCCGCTAAGCGTCGATGAATTAAATGACCAATTGACGCTGGCACGCAGTCAAGGGCGTCGTTTGCCGCACATGCAATAGGCAAACGTCTTATTCGCCTTTATTTTGATGCTATCTCGAAAGAAATTTTCTGCGAATTTTTCTTCTGCGAACAATGCGGATAAACGAATCTTTACAAAAGCGGTCGAGCTATCCATACTGCGACCCGCACGTGATGGACACAGGGCACTCTGTAAACATTCGTCCGGATTAATTCGTTCGAAAAACTCACTGAGAACCAAATCGGAATGGACCATTTTTCGACAAGCAAAGACACACGGATGAACACGCTTGCCATTAGCCAGTTATCAACACTGCGATGGAGTTTCTCAGAAGACGTTCACGCGTACGCATCGCGAGGCTTCACCGGCATCGGAGTCTATCGCCCCAAGCTCGAAGACTTTGGTCTTGACCGAACCATCGAACTGTTAGCCGAAGCCAGCATGTCGGTCACGTCGCTCTCATGGGTTGGCGGTTTTACCGGCAGCGACGGACGTGCGACCGACGACGCGATTGCGGATGCAATTCACGCAGTTCGTGACGCTGCGAACTTGAAGGCCGACACACTGATCGTGTTAGCGGGCGGACAAAACAATCACATTCGCAATCACGCTCGCCGCACACTCTGCGACGCTCTGCACGAGATCGCGATTGTCGCCGAAGAATTCGGCGTTCGCTTGTCGCTCGAACCGTTCCACCCGGGATGTGGTGATGAATGGTCGTTCGTGAACGACTTGCAATCGACCCTCGACATCATCGAAACGGTCGACAGCCCCAACCTAGGTTTGGTACTCGATACGTATCACGTGGGCATGGACGAGGAAGTTGTGCGTTGGCTACCCGACGTCGTGCCTCATTTGCACCTTGTTCAACTTGGCGACGCCCGCCATTCACCTCTAGGTGAAATGAACCGCTGCCTATTGGGCGAAGGCTGTGTTCCGCTACGCACGATCCTGGAAACGCTTCGCGAGCATCGCTACAGCGGCCCACTCGAAGTGGAATTAATTGGTGAGGATGTCGAGACTCATTCCTACGACGAGATTCTCGATCACGCCCGCAACTTCTTTGATCGCATGCCCGGACTCGTCGGCCACAAGTAAGACGAGCGGAACAGCAAAGATCCGATGACGCAATACGCGTTCGCAGTGACCATTGCTCAAGTCGCAACGTGAGGCAACGCAACATTCGCGGATGCTAGTCCGGATCGCACCTGTCCACTCATCGAAAAATGGAGTCATCGAGGAATGGATTGAACACCTAGCGAACCCGAAGCCTCAAAGGTTGCTTGTGTACAACGTCTGCTTCAAACCGTCCATAAACCTCGTTCGGCCAGACGCTAAACTCCTCAATTTCTGATGCAGTGGCAATTGCCAAAAATCTGCCTTCGGTGTCGGTGCTACCGCTACCAACCACATTCCCGCCTATTACGCAGGACAC
>CAXBHV010000130.1:0-10031 GCA_963974855.1 uncultured Rhodopirellula sp.
TTGCCTAAAAATGGCGTCCGAGAACACCCACAATGGAAATCGACGAGTCGTGACAGAGCGAATTTTATTTGAATCGCACTCCCACACCCCTTTATGCATGCATGCCGACGGGATGCCGACGGACTATGCCGAAGTAGCTTGGCAGCGTGGTCTACGAGGAATCAACGTAACGTGCCACAACCCGATGCCCGACGGTTTTTCGGCGCATGTCCGCATGCGAGAAGACCAATTCGACGCGTATGTCTCACTCGTGGACGCCACGCGGCAACAGTGGGCAGGACGGGTCGAAGTCCGACTGGGGTTGGAAGCCGATTATTTCGAGGGACATGAGAGTTACGTCGAAAAGCAGCTTTGCTCGGCCGATTTCCAATTCGTGCTCGGATCGGTCCACCCGCAAATTGGCGAATTTCGAGAGCGTTATTGGGATAATGACCCGTTGGCATTCCAACGCACCTACTTTCGGCTGCTCGCTCAATCCGCGGAAACCGGCCTGTTTGACTCGTTGGCTCACCCCGATTTAGTCAAAAACGTGACCGTTGACGCGTGGGACTTGGACCTGATCATGGACGATATCCGCGCGGCACTGGACCGAATCGCAGCGACCGGCGTTGCCATGGAACTGAACACATCGGGGGTCAACAAAACCATCTCACAGATGAATCCGTGCCCCGAGATGCTGGTTGAAATGCGGCAGCGAGACATTCCGGTGACGATTGGTGCCGATGCGCATCAACCCGAACGCGTAGCCGACGGCTACGAGGCCGCCATGGAATTGCTGCAGCAGTGCGGTTACGAAAACATCAGCCTGTTCGAAGGCCGCAAACGCTACGAGGTGCCGATCATCGATGCACTTGCTAGCCTGCAATCGGCCGAGTGCAAAACGTCGTAGGTCGCGTGCGGTTCGGCTTTGAAAAATCATAACCCAAAGCGTCAGCGAGGGACTCTTGAACCAGTTCCGGTCCCTCGCTTATGCGTTTTGAAGTTGCGCTATTTGCTGTCGCGGAGCGACATATTTCGATAGCCTCGGACTTTAGTCCGAGGATTTTCGCCAATATCAATCGAGTCCCAACGGGACGTTTTGTGACTTGATCGTTCGCCACAGAACGTCGCTCCGCGACGGGGTGCCAATTTCAGAACCGATAACCTTGGACTAAAGTCCAAGGTTATCCCATAAAGTGCCTCCGGCACAAAAACAGCAACTTCAAAACTCACGCGTCGGGTGAGGATTGCCAAGCAATCCCCCGAAACTCTTGGCGAGTTTCGCTACGGTTAATTGATCGGTGGAGTTTCGCTAGCTCAGACAGCCGTTTCGGCCATGTCGCGTGCGTGATAGCTACTGCGAACGAACGGGCCGCTGGCGACTTTCTTGAATCCCATGCCCCGTGCGATCTCGCCCAGCTCGTCAAACTCTTCCGGTGGAACGTAGCGGACCACGGGCAGATACTTTTCGCCTGGCTGCAGGTATTGGCCGAGCGTCAAAAAGTCGACGTCATGTTCGCGGAGATCGGCCAAGGCGTCGAGCAATTCGGCTCGTTCTTCGCCCAATCCCAACATCAAACCACTCTTGGTGCGAACGCTGGCGTCATATTTCTTGACATCTAGCATCATCTGTAGCGTCCAGGCATAGTCGCTCTTCGGCCCCCGCACGCGGCGGTACAACCGAGGTACCGTTTCCATATTGTGGTTGAAAACATCGGGGCGAGCTTCGATCACGCGAGCCAGCGACGGTTTGCAGTGAACGAAGTCGGGCGTCAGCACTTCGGTTGTCGCCCCAGTACGTTCTCGCACGGCGACAACGCAGCGGTAAAAGTGATCGGCCCCGCCATCGGGCAGATCGTCACGGGTCACACTGGTGATAACAACGTGCTTCAGCCCTAACCGCGCCGCCGCTTCGGCCAAACGCTCCGGTTCATCCGATTCGGGCAATTCCGGTGGTCGACCGCGATGCACTGCACAGAAACCGCAGGGCCGGGTGCAGACGGCGCCCAAAATCATAAACGTCGCGGTTTGCTGGCTATAACATTCCATCCGGTTGGGACACTTTGCGTTGTCACAAACCGTTTCCAACTTCAATTCTTCCAACAATTCGGACGTCATGTGGTTGGAATTGCTGCGGGGAATTGGGCGTTTCAGCCAGCGGGGGAGCCGCCCCGTTGCACTGACTTCGGCACCTTCAGGAATTTCAGGATCAGAGACGACAGGTAATCGAAATGCCATGGACGTAGGGGGATCGGTGGAACGAATGAACCAAATGGGGTTATCGTTCGCATTGTAGTAGACGACGGGCAATTGGTCACGCGCGGTGGGCTCCACTGCAGTGCACAAAATCCCGTACTTTTGCTGGAAAGATTCACGTGCCCTGGATAATCGAAGCCCGGCTGCGCTAAGTCGCAGCTTGGCGGTACAATTCGCCTCGTTATGGCAAAAAACAAGAAAACGAAAAAAAAGGCTGCGGGTAAAAAATCCGAGCCAACGATGACCATTGTGACCGAGAATCGCAAAGCGAGACATCGCTACGAGATCCTCGATTCGGTGGAGTGTGGACTGATGCTGATCGGCAGCGAAGTAAAGTCGATGCGGGATGGCAAAATGTCGCTGGACGAAGCCTACATCCGTGTCAAAGACAACGAGCTCTGGCTGATTGGCAGCGACATTGCCCATTACAAGAACGCGGGGATGTGGAACCATGATCCCCGGCGGCCTCGCAAACTGCTCGTTCACCGCCGTGAATACGACAAGTTCGCTGGCCGGGCGCACGAGCGGGGGCTAACCCTGATTGCGCTGCGTGTCTATTTCAACTCGCGTGGCATCGCCAAATGCGTGATGGGATTGGTCAAAGGAAAGAAACTGCACGACAAACGCGAAACCCTCAAAAAGCGGGATAGCGATCGAGGATTGCAACGGGCGATGCGACCTCGCTAGAACATTTTGACTTTTGATGTCGCTACCGTCACCAAAGGTTGGCCCACGTTCTGGCGAACGCGGCTAGACGGCTTGAATCCCACGTCAATTGTCAAATTGCTCTAAAGCGGCGGCACGACTCGACGGCGGCACGACTCGACAGCGATGAAGCGAACACGATTTCGAAAACCTAAAACATCCCCAACGATGCAACTATGTCTAACGTTGATACGACGCTGCGGATCTCGGATCTGACCAAGACTTTTGACCAACCCGGGGGCGGTCGATTGACCGTGCTGGACGTCCCCCAATTTGAAATCGCTACGGGCGAACAAGTGGCCTTGATTGGGGAAAGCGGCGGTGGAAAAACCACGCTGCTGCATCTGATCGCGGGTTTATTGGTTCCCGACTCGGGTTCGATTCGGGTCGCGGGCACCGAACTGACGCGGCTCAGCGAACAAGGTCGCGATCGTTTTCGCGCCTCCACGATCGGCTATGTCTTCCAAACGTTCAATCTGTTGCCAGCGTTCACGGCACTCGAAAATGTGCGACTGGGGATGACCTTTGGTCATGGCCATACCGACTCGGGGCGTGCCAGGGATCTGTTGGACCGTGTCGGGCTAAGCGATCGCGCCCATTATCGTCCAAGCCAGTTGAGTGTCGGCCAACAACAACGTGTCGCGATCGCTCGTTCGTTGGCGGGAAGACCACGGCTACTGCTGTGCGACGAGCCGACTGCGAATGTGGACCCCGTCAGCGCCGAAAACGTGTTGGATTTGATTCGCACCTCCTGCAACGAAGAAAACATCGCGATGTTGATGGTCACTCACAGCATGCATGTGGCCGAGCGTTTTAGTCGGATCGACAATCTCAACGAGATCAACCGAGCTTTTGCTAATAGCCAATAAGCCATCGCGCCAACGAAGTCGCTAGCCAGTCGCACGCACCCGAGATCCACCTAAAGAAACACAGACGCATGTCCTTGATTCAAATTGCCTGGCGTAATTTTTGCCATCGTTCATTGTCCAGTGCCCTTACGACGCTGTCGCTGGCGTTGGGGGTCGGTTTGGTGGTGTTGGTATTGTCCATTTCTGGCATCGTCAGCGAAGCGTTCACTCGCAATGCATCGGTCGGTTACAACTTGGTCGTCGGCCCGAAAGGCAGTGCGTTGCAATTGACGCTGAACAGCGTCTATTACTTGAGCCAACCGATCGAAAACCTGCCTTTTACCGAGTACATGGAGTTTTTCGGTCAAGACGAACGCGCCGAGATGGTGCGTGAATATGGTGGCGATCCGGCGCTGGGTGAACGTGACGGAATTTATGCCGGCTACATGGCGGGCGGCTATGCGATTCCATTGGCGTTGGGCGATTACTATGGCGAGTTCCGCGTCGTCGGCACCACTCCCGAGTTCTTTGAAAAACTACGTCACGGCCCCGATGTCGACGAACCATTTTCGTTCTCCGAAGGCCGGGCGCTGCAGGAATTCAGTGCCGAAAACGGTTACTTCGAAGCGGTGCTGGGTTCGCGTGTCGCCAGCGAAATGGGCAAACACGCAGGCGAAGAATTCTTTCCCACCCACGGGGATCCCGAGGGCGAAGGTCACGGCCAAGGGTTCAAAATTGTTGGCATCCTCGATCCCACGGGCACTCCTAATGACCGCGCGGCGTTTGTGAATTTGGAGGGGTTCTACTTGCTCGACAACCACGCCAAACCGCTCAAGGGAGACGAAATCATCGAGGATCCTGCGGATTGGAAACAGCGTGACCCCGAGCACAAACCGCTGGTAATTCCGCAACGCGAAGTGACTTCGATTTTGATTCGCAATGGCAATTTGATGTTTGCACCTGGGATGCAAAACACGATCAACGAAGGGCTACAATCGCAAGCCGCCGCCCCGGTGGGTGAGATCGCCAAGCTGATGTCGGCGATCGTCGGTCCGCTACTCAAAGCGTTACTCGCGATCACCTTGATCACCTGTGTGGTGGCAGCGGTGGGCGTGTTGGTGGCGATTTACAACTCGATGAACGATCGGCGTCGCGACATCGCAGTAATGCGTGCTCTAGGGGCACGTCGTGAAACCGTGACGGTCATTATCCTTGCCGAAAGCTTGATCATCGCGTTGATCGGAGGAGTGCTCGGGTGGTTCCTCGCTCATTTTGCGATCTGGAGCTCGAGTGGTTACATCGAAGCACAAACGGGCGTGCGAGTCAGCCTGTTCACGACCAGCACCTATGAAATTGCGGTGCTGCCGCTGGTGATTGCCTTGGCACTGTTTGCCGGGTTCTTGCCTGCGTGGAGTGCCTATCGCACGGACGTCGGGTCGAATTTGTCGGCATAACGATTGGTTTCGCGGGCCCTCTGCGACTCGCATGACAGGTGTTTTGCAGTTGCGTTACGTTTCTGCCAGCTCTCCCAAACTGCGTTTGAGAGAGGTGACGTTAGGCTAGCGCATCGCTGAATTTAATTACCTCAGTCTCCTTCGCTGGCAGAGGTGACTTGACTATTAGCAGTCAACTGTTGCGGTGGGGCAGTAACGTTCGATCATCTCGAAGAGCATCTCCGGCTGGATCGGTTTGGCGAGGTAGCCGTTCATCCCAGCGGCCTCACAAGATTCCCAAATTTGATCGTCGCTATGGGCAGTCATGGCGATAATGGGAAGATGCTTGCACGCTTCACTTTTCTGCTCTCGAATCAACTTGGTCGCATCGATACCGTCCAGGCGTGGCATATCGACATCCATCAAGCAGATATCAAAGGCGTTTTGTTTTGCCAGCTCGACGGCTTCTACTCCGTCATTTGCCACGACAACCTCGTATCCTTGCATCTCCAAAATCCCCATGATTACTTCTTGATTGATCACACCATCTTCGGCGACCAAGATCCGAGTCGGTCGGGACGCCGTGTCGGTATCGGCAACCGTATTCTCGTGATTTGAATTGTCACATTGGTCCGGTGTAGTCAGCTCGCTGAGCACTTTTCCCGTTCGCCGCATCGAAAGGGGGGCGGTCCCAAACGGTGGATCGGAAAGGTCATCCGATGGCGATGCAGGACACGTTGTTGCATCATCAGCGTTTTCAAAACGATGTTCGGGATCACGTTGCAACAGCCCAATCGCAGTGCTGAGCAAGTCGGTGGGAAGCACAGGTTTGCGCAACTCAGCCGACCACTGGCCACGTTGGACGTCCAAGGTCGTATGGGCTGGCAACAGAAACAAACAGGGGATTCCCAATTCAGCACATTGATTAGCCAGGCTTTCGATTTGATCAAAGCCAAAAATCACCAAGTCCCAATCATGTTCGAAAAATTCTTTATCAAAATTCAACTGCCCTGAATGCGAGTGACAAGGCCACGATTGCGTCTTGGCACCAATCGACCCAAGTGCCGTTTCGATGGCATTTCGCGAGGCGTCCAACGGATCGATGATCGCTACTCGTGGGTTGCCCAGCACGGGGCAGGGACTAGCGATCGGCTGTTCGGCGTCGAGTTCAAGTGGCAGCAAGACCGTAAATGTGCTGCCCACCCCTGCGATGCTGCGTAGTTCGATCTTTCCCTTCATTCGTTCGGCGAGTTCACGACAAATGGCCAGTCCGAGCCCCGTACCGCCGTATCGACGGGTGGTGCTGCTGTCAGCCTGCGAAAATGATTCAAACACTTTGCTCTGTTGCTGCAGCGGAATACCGATACCACTGTCTTGTACTTCGATGGAAAGCTGATCGACGCCCTTGTCATCTTCGAGCGTCGTGATTGTTAGCGAGATATAACCTTGTTCGGTGAACTTGATCGCGTTGCCAATCAAATTCATGATGATTTGACGCAAACGAGAAGGGTCACCCAAGATCGCTTTGGGGATGTGGGGATCGACATCGCAGACCAACTCGACACCTTTTTGCCAAGCGGATGCAGCCATCAAGCGACTCACCTCGCCGGCCAGCCGTTCCAGATCCATCGGAATTCGCTCTAATTCCATCTTGTTCGCTTCGAGCTTCGAGAAGTCCAGCAGGTCATTGATCAACGTCAACAGCGACTGCCCGCTCTCTTCGACCGTTTCCAGGTATCCCGATTGACGCTGGTCACTCGATGATCCACGCGCCAATCGTGTCATTCCCAGGATCCCGTTTAGCGGGGTGCGGATTTCGTGACTGATGGTCGCCAAAAATCGACTTTTCGCTTCGTTAGCAGTATTCGCTTGCACGATCGCGCGACGCAGTTGTTCCTCGGTTGCCCGAAGTTGCTCGTTGCTGTTCGAAAGTTGTCCGGCGCGATCCTCGGCGGCCTTGGTACGTTCCAGCACTCGCTGTTCAAGCGTATCGTTCATCTGTTGTAGACGCAAAAATCCGTCTGCGTTTTCCAGAGCCGCACCGGCCAATGTGGAGACAAAGTCGGCAATTCGTCGTTCGTCTGCACCGAATAAGTCTTTCAATTCAAGGTGCGTGACCAAGATCACAGCAACGGGTTCACCCCGAAACGCGATCGGCGCAGCAATGGCGCTGCCGCTGCCTCCGCCCACGTTGCTTGCGTCGAAATCAAGACAAACGGCTTGGTTTGTTTGCACAGCCATACGAATCAATTTCTCGTTCGCTTCGGCACGACGCTGACACGAGGGCTCTGAATCCTTGCCATTCCAGGGTTTAAAAACCAATTGGCTAAGGTTTTGGTGAATCGTAACCACGTCAACATGTTGACCACGCAGCAACCGTCGCGCCGACTCGCTTGCTTCGGCGTAAACCAAATCTGCGGAAAGCGCTTGAGCGATTCGGCGACCCGATTTCAATACGGTTACGAATCGATCCGCCAACGATAAATTGGTCGATGTTAACCCGGAGACCGCTTGTTCACTCGCGCTGGCAGGATAGAGTTGACTGAGCTCGACAAGCCGCTGCGATTTCGCTTCAGGAAAGCTGCCGAGGTAATCCACTTCGCTTTCATGCAACGATTGCAGCAATTTCAACGAGTCTCGTTCTTCGATCGGTTGAGACCAGCGAACAGCAGATTTGAGACTGGAATTCAATTGCCCGACTGTGCGACGAAGGTTCCCTTGCATCATGTGCAGCAGGGCAAGTTCACGGTGGACATGCGAAAGATCGGCAGGAAAACCTCGAGCGATGGTCGCGGCTTTGTGCATCGCGGAACGTGTTTTCCGCATTTTGTTCTTGAAACCTCGACCGTCGCGACGATCGATCGCTTCGAGTTGGCGACGCATCGCCGTTCCCAGCCAAACGTAGCAGGGGCTGATGTATGCATTCAAATGGCCCGCTTTTTCACACCGCTTGATCGCGTCTTGCAATACAACAACGGCCTCGTCGATCCGATTGTGATGCAACAACATCACGGCGAATGCGAGTTGTGTTTGAGCGTGACTTTGCGCGTCGGGACGTGAACGTGCAGCCTCTTCTAAAACGAGCGGTAGCGAAAGCGTTTGAGGCGTCGTCCGCGCCCAAACATCTAAACTAATTCCCGTTGCTTGCCGGTCACCGATCTGGCGTCCCGATTCGAACATTTGTGATGCAAGCTCGGCCGCTTCGGCATAGCGTCCAATTCGATACAACGCATTGGCCGCTTGATAGCGAGCCATGTTCATTTCCCAAACATCGCCAGTTTGACGCAGTAAATCCACTGCGTGCTTTGATGTCGCGATCGCTTCGTCAAATCGACACTCGGCCAACATCACGACACAGTGATAGTGTTGCGATTGGCCCTGTCCCCACACATCATTCAGTGAACTGCGAATCGCCAGCGATCGTTCGGCATATCGGTTCGCACGTCCGAACCAGCGCAGCAAACTCATCACCGGTCCGTGTTCGCTATAGACCGCCGCCAGGGTCGCCGACGGTGCAAATCGTTCCGCCTCGTTTAACGAACGCAGGTGATTACCAAGCGTCCACAGCGTATGCCGACTAAACCAGTAGACCCGCGAAAGTCGACTGAGTAATTCGAGCCGTAAACAATCCAGTTCGGACAGCGATGCATTGCGAGCGATCCAGCGTGCGGGCAAAAAACTGTGCACGACTTGAAAGAATATCTGTAACACCAGCCCGCAAAACATGGTGAAAAAATTGCCGGGAACCCGAATGCCGGTCACTGCCAATGCTTGTTCGTACTGAGTTGCCGCTTCGTTGAATCGCCCACGTTTAAAGGCAACCTCCCCGATTTGCTGTTGGACTCTCGCTCGCTCGAGTGGTGTGTCCGCCAACTCTAACGCTTCATATAAATTGTCTGCGGCTTGGTTGTAGCGTCCCGCCAGCAAGTGAATGGTTCCGAGTCCTTCGAAGATCTCGAAACCCGTTTCGCGGTCGTCACTGCCGACCCAGCGTTTGGCAATCTCCAGTTGGTCTTGCGCCACGGACAACGAAAATCGTTGACGTGCTGCTCGGGCCGCGCGGAGCGATGTTGTCAGCGCGAGTTCCCCTTCGCCTGCAGCATCGTAATGAAACGCCAAATCGTAAAGATTATCGGGGTCATGCTGGCAGAGATAGGCAACCGTTTGCTTATGGATGCTACGGTGCTCGACCAGGTCAAGATGTTGAAGCAGTTGTTGATGAATTTGATTGTTGGCGAAACAAAACCAACCGGGACGCGTTTCTCGCCAAAGGATACGCCGTCCGAGTGCATCGTTGACCACCTGCAATGCCTGTGCATACGGAACCCCGATCACCGAGGTCAGCATTTCCAGATGAAACTGCTGGCCAATCACGGCCGCCGACGCCAACAGCCGCATGGATGATTGCGACAATGCGTTGACTTGTCGGTCAAGTAGCTCTGCAAACGATTCGTCACCTCGCAGTGCTTCGATCAGTTGCCCTTGGGCGACCCAGCCCTCGTCAGAGTGCGTGATGACTTTGGTATCGATCATCCGCCGCAACAACGCCGAAGCCATCGTCACGCTACCATCAGCGACGTCAACAATCGAACACTTGATCGACTCTGAGATTTTTCCCGCAGTCGATTCGAGGTGTAATTCGAGCGCATCCGAGGACAGACGCCCTAGTCGAATGTGCGAACCACCAGGCGTCATGTTCAACGATTCAGCCGAGTTCCCCGTGATGACGCACAGCATTCGGTGGCCAGGCGATAACGCGACCTGATCCATGATCGTTCGGATCACTGTTCGGCTTAAATCATCCGCGATA
>CAXBHV010000131.1:0-9943 GCA_963974855.1 uncultured Rhodopirellula sp.
GGTACGAGCCGCGGGGGTCGCATCGTCAATTTGCGAATCGATCGACCAATCCCGCTACGGCGGCTCGATCGGACAGGGATCGGAATTGATTCGCCAGCGACGATGGGACGAAAACGCACTCGTTCCCGCATCGCAGCACTTGCGGCCGGCCGTTGCAAAAGTGGATGCAGCGATAGCCCCACTCGCACCGCTTGTCGAAGAGGCACGTCAAGTCATATTGAATTACGTGCCTACGCTTGCTGAACAAGCACGCCAGGCAGCGAAAAAGGCAGGCGAGGCGGAACAGCGAACCGAGCAGCGTGAGGATGCATCCGCAGAAACGGCAAAACAACTTGACCAGCAGCAACAAGAAGCCGAACAAGCCGCCACCGAAACGATGCAAACGCTGGCCGACCGGGCCAACAACGCTGATTTGACCGACAGCAGCGAACGAGAATTAGCACGAGATGCGGACGCGGCTGCCGCTCAAATTGCCGATGCTCTAAAACGCTCGCAACAGCAAATGGACGCCGCAGCGACGACGTCGGCTGAACAACCTCGGAACGAAATGCTGGATGAGGCAGCAAAGTCGCTTCAGGATTTGAAAGAAGCACTCGAAAATACCGCTGAACATTTTGAGCGTGCGGACGCGGGCGAGGATGTGTCCGAGTCACGCGAACAACTGCGGGCTGCGGAGATGGAATTGCAGCAGGCTGCGGAATTGCAACAGCGTTTCGATCAAGCCGAAGCGATGGCCAATGCGGCCAACAAATCCCCCGAAGAATTGATGCGTCAACTCGAACAAGAGTTAAAGCGTAACGAGCTGATGCAAGACGAATTGTCCGATATCGCCGCCAATGCAGTCGAAACTGCGGCTGCGTCACTCGAGCAGGCCGCACAGGCGGAACGCGAGGTCAATAAGAGTCTCGAGCGAAGCGGTCCAATGCTCCAAGAGCAAAAACAACGGATGCGTCAGGAGTTGAAAGGGGTTGCGGAAAAAATCGATACGGTCCGTGACGCTTTGTTGCATCAAGCGGAACGGGCGGCAAACCTTGGACGACAACAGGATTTGAACAAAGAGATCGCTGAACTTCGCAACGAATTGCAAAAAGCGGCTCAGGATGTCCATCAAAGCGGCAACGGTGACCCGTTGATGTCCGAACTGAACCAAGCAGCAAAACAAGCCAAAGAAGCGATTCAGTCCGCAAGCAAAGCGATCGAGAAAGTGAAGCGCGATGCAGACGAAGCCGCTTCAAAATCGGTCAACGAACGTGAAAAAGATCGACAAGCTCTCGAGCAACAAGCCAGCCACCTTCAGCGTGAGTCGCGGAATCGCCGCACTCAAGACGCAGAAAACCAACGAAAAGAATGGGAAAACTTCGAAAAAGCCGCCGATCATCGGGAATCGGCAGCAAAGCGAGAGGTCCAAAGTGCCGAGCGGCAGAAAAGCGATTTGGAAAAGAAACTCAAGCAAAATCCCAAGGAAACATGGCGAGAAGCAGAGATCGATCGCGCCGAAGATCGAATCAAATTGGCCAAGACGACCGAAGCAGCAGCTCGTGAGTCAAAGCAATTTGCGAAGGAAATGAAAGACGCCGCTGAAAAGATTCGAAAGCAGACTCAGTCCGAAAAAACGGAGTCACTCGACAAAGCCAATCCAGGAGCACAACTTGCTCAACAAATGGCAGCGAAAGCCGAGGCCGAACTGGGGCAGATCGAAAAAGCACTCGCTGAAATTGCCAATCAATCAGCGATGCCCGAGGCGTTGCGTGCATCAACTCAGGCAATCGAGCATGCCTTGAACAATCAAGCGGCAATCACCCAGCAAACCGAAACTGCTGCGGAACTGCTCGAGCGGGCTGCTCGCCACGAACAACGACTCGACAAGCAAGCGGTTGCCGAGACGCTCAATGAAGCCGCCGAATTAGTCGAGCAAAACGCCGTGGCAAGCTCAAAAGAGGCACAAAAAGCCGTACAAGCTGCCCGCGACGACCAAACGCAATCACCTGCCGCGAGTCAGAAGATCGCTGAAGCGACAGAACAGATTCAAGCCGAAGCAGACCGCTTGTCAAACACGATCGCTGAGGCGTTACCGCAATCCCCTGCGGCGGACACATCATCGCCGCCGTCTCCGTCGACACCGAGCGCCCCGACACCGAGCGCCCCGACACCTTCATCGCAACCGCAGTCTGCTTCATCGCAATCACCATCATCTGCTTCCCCTGCGGCTAACACGCCCGAAGCACGCGCTCGCCAACTTGCCCAGACTCTCGACGAACTCGACCAGGCGATGGCGGAACCATCAGGTCAAGCCAACGGCGAGGGCCAAAACCACCTATCTGGCGAAGAGCAGGCGGCCGAGGGGCAAGCGGGCGAACAAGGGCAACCATCCGAATCGGCTCAAGCGGCTCAGGGAAGTAAACCCAGCCAAGCAAAATCAGCCGGTCAGGCATCACCGACGCTGGCGTCTGCGATGCAGAAACAAACTCAGCAAATGGCCAAACAGCGTCAGAGCCAAGTGAACGCCGCACAGCAAGGTAACCCAGCAGAGAGCCAATCCGAATCGATGGCTAAGTCGTCCATGAGTACAATCAGCAATTCGTCATCCGACGGTATCGGCGATAGCGAGTCCATCGCTTCCCAAGGTGAGAATCGAAAAGGGGCTCAATGGGGGCAACTTCGCGAGCGACGAACCGATGATGTGAACGAGACGGAGGCCAATCTGGGCTCACCCGAATATCAACAGCAAATCGAGGCTTATTTTCAAGCCGTTGCACGCCGAGCGGCAAAGAAGAAATAGATGAATCCATTATCCATCAATCGCCGACACGTCCTAAAGAATCTCGTTGCCGCAGCGTGTCTGCCGATGACAACGTGTGCGTTCGCTAAGACCGCTGCCGCAGACGAATCGCTTCAGACGCTTTACATTCCTGACGAAGTCGATCGTGCGGTTCGTAAAGCGGTCGAGTACCTTGCCGGGACTCAGCGTGATAATGGTGCACTAGCCGATCGCAATCACCACGTCACGATGACATCGCTGGCGATCATGGCGATGGCTTCGATCGGCACCCAACCGGGCGACGAATCCGAGTTGGGACGGGTCATGCGGCGGGCGATCGACTTTGTGTTAACGCCCAAGCATCAGGACGACAACGGATACTTCGGCAAAAGCGATGGCTCGCGGATGTATGGGCACGGGATCATCACGTTGATGTTGACCGAAGTGTTGGGCATGGGAGCGACGGTCGAGCAGAACGTCCGCATCCACGATGCCTTGGTACCCGCGATCAAGCTGATTTTGGCGGCCCAAAAAGTCCCCAAACCTGAATTGCACCAAGGCGGTTGGCGTTACGAGCCACGCAGTACCGACTCGGATTTGAGCGCTTCGGTTTGGCAATTGATGGCGTTACGCTCGGCTAAGAACGATGGCATGGACGTGCCCGGCGAGGCAATCGATCAAGCGGTTAAGTATCTGAAAGCGTCGTATACCACGCCACGAAAAGCCAAACGGGGCAGCGTCGAGGTCAGTGGATTTAGCTATACCCCGGGAACCCATCAAGCAACCTTCACAATGACGGCTGCCGGATTGCTCGCGATGCAGGTTTGCGGATTGTACGATTCACCGATGGTCGCGGGAGCTGCGGATTGGTTGCTGCAGGATCCACCCCAGATCAACGAACGCTATTTTTACTATGGCATCTATTACTACTCGCAGGGCATGCACCAGTTTGGCGGAAAACACGCCGAAACAGCGACCAAATTGGTGTCCGACTTGTTACTCGGTGCTCAACATCAAACCGGAGCCTGGCAGCCTCAACGCGAAGAGCACAATTACGGAAGCGTCTATGCCACGTCATTGGCCGTGCTCAGTCTGAGTGTTCGCTATCATTACCTGCCAATTTATCAGCGGTAGAAATCTGTATTGCATTCAAAACGGGCTTTTGCGAACCTGTTGTAGGGCGTGAAACGCAGCGTCCAACTAGCCCGACTTTCTAGAGGATGGAGACTCTGACTGTGTATCGAAATTTTTGCCTGGCTGCTGTGACTTTCTTGGCTGCCGCTACTGGCACCACCGCGACCCTTTCGCAAGCCGAAGATGCTGACAGCACTGGAAAAAGCGTGCTACAGCGATACACGTTGCGTTATACGCTGAAAAAAGGCGAGCAACTCCATTACGAAGTCACTCACGCGGCAAAGACCAAGACGCGAATTCGTGGTGCGGAAGAGATTTCCACGGTTCATACGGTCAGCCAGCGGCACTGGGATGTACTATCAGTCGAATCCAACGGTCAATCCACCATCGATCATATTGTTGACTCGGTCGAAATGACTCAGCAACAAGGCGAACAAGAAGAAATCCGTTGGGACAGTCTTTCCAAAGACGAACCACCAGCGATCTTCGGACGCGTCGCGGAACAAATCGGCAAGAAATTGTCGACACTGACTTTCGATGCTCGAGGGATCGAGATCAAACGAGAAAATCACGGTGGCACTAAGGCGTCGCTAGGCATGGGGACTTTGACGCTTCAATTGCCCGAAGAACCACTTGCGATCGGCGATTCGTGGTCGGTTCCGCACGAAGTCAAAGCTCGACTTGATAACAGTGAAGTCAAGACGATCAAAATTCGCGAACGCTACACACTGGAAAAAGTGCAAACCGGAGTTGCGACTCTTTCTTTACGCAGCGAACCATTAACACCGATCAACGAAGAATCGGTTCGTGCCCAAGTCGTCCAACAGCTCAGCAATGGCACGATCCGCTTCGACATCGATAACGGCCGCATGCTTAGCAAGCAGCTGGATTGGGATGAAACGGTCGTCGGTTTCCAAGGAGCGAACAGCTTGATGGAATACCGTTCGCGAATGACCGAGAAATTGGTCGACGGCGTAGAACGCACCGCTCAAAAGCCGTAGCTAACACCGAAACTGCACGCGACAGACATTCGTCGTTGTCGCGTGCCTAAGATATTCGCGAAGCAACCTCGGCATCGATCCGAGGGACAAGCCTGAAGGGCTGCTTCAATGAAATGAGCTAGAGTCCACGATAGTGGTGGACGCTCGGTGGACTATTCTTCGTCCATTGAACCTTCGGTTTCCGCTAACAACCTGGCCTCGTTGGCTTCATATTCAGCGATCGCTGCGGCGTCCGCATCTTCGGTGACAACGGTAGGCGTGGTGTCGCTACCGCAGCCAAGAAATAGTGAAAATGAACCAAGAAGAAGTAGGGTAATCGAGAATGCGCGTTTCAAGTTAGATTCCTTATGAATGGTTGGGTTCGAATACGGGATGTAAAGTTTAAAGCAATCGAGACGAACGTCGCACCATTGGCATCGATGGCAATGATGCGACATCGAGTCAATTTGCAGGCCTAAAACTCTGCGTCGATCGTTTCTTTGTTGGCGCGAGTACCAAGTGATCCCCAAAGCCCGTACGGGCTCTTCGAGCCGGGTGCCTGAGTACCGGTACCGTTTTTCCAAACCATACCCGCAGACGAGTTACCTGCTTCGATCGAATCGGTGATGAACTTTACCGCACCATCACCCATCAACACATGAGTACCGCCTTGGTGATAGCTGGAGGTGGAACCAACGACGTTCAAATCGTCGCCATTGGACCGCGAACAGATCTCCGAGTTCGGAGGCAGGATCGTAGTAAAACCACTGAAGATCGTTTTGGCGTCGGCCCAGCGATAACCACGAGCTCGTGTTTCCCGGCTGGCCTTTATCCAAAAGAGAGGGCGTTCCGGATCAATTTTGACGTAACAAGCCTTTGGATTATCACGAATTGTTTTCATCGTGCCGTTATTGTTGCCAGCAGTGAAGCTGGGCAAAACGGCTCGGCTGTCTTTGTCACCGAGATAAGTAGCGATCTCTCCCATGGCAATCGTGTTAGACAGTCCGTCCAGAACGTCGCGGAAACGTCCCTTGTCGAATGGCTTAAAGAAACCACGGTGTGCCGCTCGTGCGGTCGTTGCTCGCGAGCGTTTTCCGCCGATCATTCTCTTGTTGGCCCATGGACCATAAGCCGTTTCATCGCAAGAGTCTCCGATGCAAGCAGCATAGTTCGTGCGGCCCAGTGATGGTAAACCACGCCCCGGATCACTAGGACAACGAATTGCAGGAATATCGGACGCCCAAGGAACGTAATTGATGTTTTGAGGCGTGGGGCCCATTGCGTTCCAGGTTCCACCCACCGTGCTCGGATTTGAAATTTGTTCCCAGAGCGCCTGTTGCTCAATAAACGGCAAAGTGCCCACCAAAACGCTCAACTGGCGATTGTTGACAACCGCTGAACTACGCCACCAATCAATCCCGGGGCTCGGAGCAACCGTCCCGGTACCGTGAGTAGGCAGCTGTTTGTAGGCAGAGTGGTAATTGTGGATCGCAAGACCGAGTTGCTTGAAGTTGTTGCTACAACTCATCCGACGCGCTGCTTCACGAGCAGCTTGAACGGCGGGCAATAAAAGTCCGACTAATACCCCGATGATCGCGATCACGACCAAAAGTTCGACTAGAGTAAAACCTTGTTGTGACTGACGTCTCATAACGTGCACCTGTTCACCTAAAAAGAAAAGAAAGAAGAGTGAAGAGCAGAGAAAAGACTTGCTCAACACCCCCATTATAGCGGTGTCAGTCAAACCGTCAGTAACGTTTTGCGTCACGGGACTAGTCATTTGCGACATTCCGAAATTGCTGTCGCTGTCTACTTTGCTAGCGACCCCCCGAGTAAAACGGAGCGTTAAGCGACCAAAAGACCCTTAAAACGCAACATATGGCCCATTCGGAAGCACACAAGAATTCCCTTCAACCGGCTTTTCCTTTCCGAATGACAACGGATTTTATTTTGCGGCGGCAGTAAACGGTCACCCGCCGTATTTTTGCGACATTCGCCTTTAGCGAAGGCGGCCCCCAGTTCCAGGGACGTTTCGCACTGATTTGGGTGCTCAGAGAGCCAGGGATGTGAGTGAGAGTCGACGATGACGGGTCGAAGGTTAATCCCGACTGCGCGGCCAAAAGAGCGATCGGCGACCTGTAATTTAGATTGTCTGTAATTCACTTGGAACGAGCAGTTTACAAGTGTTGTGGATATGCTCGCCAAAGCGTGGATGTCCGCCGCGACCGCGACGCCACCTACGACAAAATTCGACAGTCACTTGCCGCTCACTCCACTGCACCTGGAACAGCATCTATCTCGAGATGGCCCGCCTTTGGATTCGCTATACTTATAAGCAGTGCGTCCCCGTATCGTTCCTCGTCTGGAGAGATAGTGATGAATCGCAATGGCCGTCGTCAGTTTTTGGCAAACGTTGGTAGCGGGATGTTGGTGGGCAGTTTAGGCACTGGCTTGGCGGGCGACCTGGGCATCCGGTCGGGGTGGGCCGACGACCTGGCCGATAACACGGACGATCGGTTAACGTTTGGTGAACTGGAGCCGTTGGTTTCACTGATGCAGGAAACGCCGCTAGGCAAACTGCAGCAAGTCCTGCTTGGCAAAATCGACTCCGGCACGGACCTGGCTACCCTAATCGCAGCCGGGTCCTTGGCAAACGCTCGCACGTTTGGCGGACACGACTATGTCGGTTTTCATACGTTCATGGCGTTGACGCCAGCACTAGAAATGGCGGCCGAGCTTCCCGAACCTCGGCGTGCTCTACCCGTTTTGAAAGTCCTGTACCGCAACACCGATCGTATTCAACAATTTGGTGGTTCTAGCAGTGAAGTCCTGCGTCGCTTGGACGCCAGCAAGCATGAAGGTCGACGTCCATCGGCGGAAGAGTTGCAAGCCATGACGCGGCAGGCCGATGTAAAGGGAGCCGAGCAGATGATGGCGGCGCTGAGCGAAGAATCGGCAGCCAACGTTTTCAATCGGGTCCAGCACAGCGTCCAAGATGAAGCCGATGTGCACCGTGTCGTGTTAGCATGGCGAGCTTGGGCGTGCATCGGAATTGTCGGTGAACGACATGCCAACACGCTGCTGCGGCAATCGGTGCGTTATTGTCTGCAAGATTCACAGCGACGGATTCGCGATGGTAAGCCTGATCCTCAGTTATGGGCGCTGCTACCACGCTTGCTTGATCAATACAAATTGCTCAGCCAGCCAGTCGGAAATCGTCATGGGGATGACCAATGGATCGAGGAGTTGGCGTGGACGATTTTTCAGAGTAACCGCGCGCAAGCTGCCGACGCGGCCGCGCAAGCCCTGGCCGCTGGCTATGCACCCGATCAAGTCGGCGAAGCCATGTCGGTGGCTGCCAACCTGTTGTTGTTACACGATCCAGGCCGTGACAAGGATGGCGACGGGGATAAAGTCAAAGGATCGGTGCACGGCGCCTCGGTGGGAGTCCACGCATCGGACGCCGCCAACGCCTGGCGGAATATCGCCCGGGTCAGCAACCCACGCAATACGATCGCCAGCCTCTTAGTCGGTGCCTACCACACGGCCGGCCAAAGCCCGAGGGTTGAGCGCGAACCGTGGCCGCTAAAAATGGACGCGGTCGAAACAGTCGACGACAAGCAGCAGCTCTTGCAACAAGCCGAACAGGCGGTCCGCAATCGTGATCAAGCGCTAGCTGGTGCAGCCGTTCAGCGGTTCGCCGACTTGGGTGGATCCCCGCGAGCGATTTCGGATGTGTTGATCAAATTTGCGACCAGCGAGGACGGCGCGTTGCATGCAGAAAAGTACTACCGCACCGCCACCGAAGAATTCGCCAACACGCGGCCGTCACTGCGCTGGCGGCAATTGGTAGGTTTGGCACGAGTGTCGGCCAGCGAATTCGGAACGGCCGCCCCCGGCTATCGCGAGGCGTGCGAGCTGCTAAACGTGAAAGCCTAATCCTGATTTTCTGAAACCACGCTCGCCAGCAAAGTGGGGCCGGTTCCTACCGGCCACGTGCATTGGATGGCTGATGGCGATGGAGGGCGATCGGTGGATGTCCGATTCCGTTAGCCACGCATTCGGAAACGGCCGGTAGGAACCGGCCCTACTTTGCATTGTTGGCAATCGCTTTCACGATCACGTCTGCTATTGCCTGCATCCCCCTGTCACCCGGATGAGCAGCGACACCTTGATGCGTAAATTCACGTTCCAAACGAGCGTAATTTGCTTCGTCGACACCGAGTGTGTATGCAGAGGCAAAGCGGCCACCCACCTGCTTACAAGTCTCTTCCAAAATTTGATCTTTGAAACGGTTTCCCCAGAAACAACCTCGAACCACGATGTCTGGATCGCTGCTCTGCTTCAAACTTATCAGCAGCTTGGTCATGCTCGATCGAAAAGCCGCCTGCAACTGCTCTGTGCTTAATTCAGGTACGTTCTCACCGATCGCGACGATGACAAGATCGGGCTTAAACGCAAGTTCTTGTTCAAGCTCGGAGGCAATATCATAACTTTCAAACTGACGTTCAAAAGCCGCGATATTTACAACCATCGACTCCGGAGTTTTCCCTGTCTGCTGTGCGATTGCCTTTAGCACCAAGTGCACATAGTCCTTCTCTTTCGCACTGGCAGCCATTCCCCAGTTCCCCTCCCAGCCAATATCAGGCTTCGGTCCGTGTAGGGTGATGCTATTGCCAAGAAACAGAACTTTGTTGGCCTTTGTGCCATTGAAGTCGATGTCCGGCTCTTCGGCAAACGAAGAAGTCGACAAAGCAAAGTGCAACGTCACGAGGAGCATTGCAATCACACAAACGCTTTGGTGGACTCGTAGCAGAGAGGCTCTCATCATGACTTGGCCTTTGATCGAAGATGAATATAAGTAGTGCAGCAAAGTAGCAAAGTAGGGCCGGTTCCCACCGGCCAGGTGCGAGAGATGACCGATGCCGTGGGCTGAACATGCAACGTGACAGGTGGATTTCCGATTCCGTAGGCTTCGCATGGGCACGGCCGGTAGGAACCGGCCCTACTTCACTCCGGACACTCACCGCGACCAGCTCAGCTGATGATGTCATGAATCACGTTTCCGAAA